>CAZRLV010000197.1:0-7031 GCA_964600955.1 uncultured bacterium | reverse complement strand
GACGCATATCTGTTGGGTTGATGCGGGGGGTTTTTGTTCCTGGGAGGAGAAGTAATTGCTGTCTCATCATCAATGGGTAAGGGCGGCTCGAGGAGACTCGAAGTCCAGGTTTCCCTGGGGGAGTCAATTTGATCCGGCACTGGCAAATACTCGCGAGTCTGGACTGGGGCTGCTTCCCATTGGTCAGATTTCTGGAAACCAATCTCCTTTTGGTGTGTCAGAGATGGCGGGAAATGTGAGTGAATGGCTCCAAGACAGCTATACTGGAGAGGCCGTAAAAGGCTTGGCTCCTAAAGGGCAGTTCAAATTAATGAAGGGTGGCTCGTTTTTGGATCCAGGTTCCAAGGCTGAGGTAGGCGCTTATAGTTTTGGTGAAAAGGATACTCTTTACGGCAACAGTGGAATTCGCTGTGCTTCTGGGCTCTAATCAGCCTTAAACTTCGTTTTCTTCCCTGACGGAAGCGATATATTCTTCTACCGCCTGCCCGATTTCACTAACTGGGTTAGCTCCTGATTGTTCACATAGGTCCTGATAACTAACCCAGAGTTCTTCATTGAGTTCTATTTCACAATTTACAGTCATTTTATCCATGGTAGCCTTTTTTCGCCAAAGCGGTTTTCAGGACTGCCATCGTCAGAATAGACCGAGACCCTTAGGTTAGATGCGAAGATTACAAAAACTTGCGATGAGGACGTAAATTGTATATGTTGTTCGCTCCGAAGTAGGGGGTATGATTTCCATCCGATTTATAGCTTTGATTTTAGTCCTTGGGCTTAAGATGTCCCATGCCCGCGAAACACCACCTGATTGGCTTAATTTTGAACCTTCGGGTTCCCAAGCAGCCATACCTTCTGCCCCGTTAGAAACAACAGACGCAGCCGCGAGGGGTTCACTTGAGTTAGAGGATGATTTTCCAGATCGCAAGGATTTTGCTCAAAGGATTAAGAGTCTTGAACCTTGGAACGGGTCGGTACACGCCCTAAAAGAAGATATCCGGGAACAGTTCAAAGCCAGAGAATATCAGCAGGTTTTAGATCGAGCCCATATCTTACTTGAGATTGAACCGAGCAATCGGGAGGTTCTTTATAAAAAAGCCTATAGTTTAAAGAAGTTAGGCAGAACCGAGGCATCCTTGCATGTTTACGATCAAGTTGTAGAAATTGCCCCAAGATTCCGGGATGCCTGGTACGATCGCGGCGGAGTGTTGGTGAGTCTTAAGCGAAGCGAGGAGGCTCTTGAGAGTTTTGATCGGGCGGTTGAGATTAACGGAAGATTAACATGGCTTCAATATGACAGGGCCGTTTTGCTTAGAAAAATGCAAAAATGGAAGGAAGCTTTGCAGGGCTTTAAAAAAGCCGTTGAAATTAGCCCCCGAAACAGCTGGGCTCTTTTGGAGCTAGGCAATATGTATTATTCAATTAGCCAATACGTACACGCCATGAAATACTACCAAAAAGCCCTCGAGATAAACTCTAAGCTTCCAGGGGTAGAAAAAAACCTGGCGTTTTGCATCCAATACCTAGAAGGACGTTGAGTCAAGAACTCAGGAGTCAGAATCCAGAAGTCAGAATGTGGACGAAGACTTTTTTCAACCTTTTGAATGGATCCCCTGGTCAAGCCAGAGGATGACGAAAATAGAGAACTATAGAACTGCCGGAACTACAGAATCATCGGAATGGGGAAAAGAAAAAAATAGTTACCCTTCTGTCTCCTGTCTCCTTTCCGCTCTTCTCTTATTCTATAGTTCTCTAGTTCCGATGGTTCTTTAGTTCCTTCTTCCTCTTCTTCTGTCTCCTGTCTCCTTCTTCATTATTCTCAACGTTCTCAAGCGGTTGATAGCGGCTGCAATTTCAAGCATTCGGGGGCGCGCAAAATTTCCAGGATGTTTTTCGGGGCGGAAGTACGGGTCTAATACATCCAACCCCAACTCATCCAAATGCTGATCAAGAAGTTTGAGACACCCTCTTAAACTTTGATCCTTTTCCATGAATTTTTTCTGGGTCAGGTGAATAGCGTATCCTACAGCGCGAGTTTGAGAACCGTCGACCAGTTGCTCCAGGGCACGAAGATCCAATGCAATTCTTCCATAGAGTATTTCGTCCAGACCCCGAATATCTATTTTCACGTCTTTTTTTCCTCTTGCGGCTGAAAAACTGTCCGGGTCTGGAGATCGAGATAGTTCAGCAGACATGGGTTTCACGGCCTCAGAAAACCTCCCCGTTTCGATCTTCGTGGCGATAGCATGGGCTTTTGCGGTAAAGTCTTGCGGAACAAAGTCTTTGAGCATGATCACAGGATCAGCCATTTCGAGGTAATCACCACAGCCTCCCATAACCAGGATGGTGGAGACTGAAAATCGCTCGTAAATTTCTCGTACTCGATCCAAATAGGGTGTGATGGGCTCGTGTTCACGATCCACGAGTTCTTGCATGCGCCGATCTCGGATCATGAAATTGGTGGCAGAAGTATCTTCATCCATCAAAAGCAGACTGGAACCCATTTCCAGGGCTTCCATAATGCTGGCGGCCTGGCTGGTGCTACCGCTGGCGTCGTCCGAGGAAAAGACTTTCGTATTCCTTCCCTGTGGTAAATCGTTGATGAACGGGCTTACGTCCACCTTCTCAACCCTGCGTCCATCTTCTGACCGGATTTTGACAGCATCGGGACAAGTCACGACGTACTCTCTGCCGTCTTCCGGGATATGGGAATAGACGCCTCGTTCAAGTGCCCTCAAAAGGGTCGATTTCCCATGATAGCCCCCTCCGACAATGAGACAGACTCCCCTGGGGATTCCCATACCCATGATCCGTGAACTCTCAGGATGGTCCGGAATTCGTGGATAAGGCAAATCCAGGCTGATTTCAAGGGTTTGAGGGGATTGAAAGGGGACTGGGTTGTCTCTCATAGGCAAGTCGCTTGCACCGCTCAAGCGTGGGAGAATACTTTGATTGGCTACAAAGGCCACATAACCTGATTTCTCAAGCCAAGTGCGGATGTACTTCTGGTTTTCGGCGCATTCGATAAACTGTAGTGCTTTCTCAGGCTTGATATTGGCATAGTGCAGTCCTTTTTCAGAGATCTGCGGTAGCGTGTCTAGAAGTAGGGATTGGGCCTCCCAGCCCAGGATGCGTCGCCCCGCAGCAGGTAGTCCCAATTCAATGCGTGCCTCAACCCAGTCTTGAGTAAGTTCAATGGAGGTTCTTTCCAAGATTTCCTGCCCGCCTGAATCAATTTGAATTATGCCGCTTTTGCCACTTCCCCGTCCAGACCGGCCATGTGATGCAATAAGACCTTGGATTTGTCTGCTCAGGTAATCTTCCAGGCTGATTTTTTGTACGCGAGTCTCAAACATAGACAGCGGTATTTTGGAAATGGATATGGGAACCCGCAGTCGTAGTTTGGAAGGGGCCGCAAAAGGGTCCCCCTGAACATGATCGATGAACAAGGTCAACTTCTCAAGCTCATAACAGCCTGCGAGTTCCTTATAGGCCTTGTAGTTGCGCCCATCCAATCTAGAAAGAATAGACTTCAGTCGTTGCATACCAGAGAATTCAAATAGTAATTAAGGGTTTCAATATCAGCAGGGGCAAAGCTCAGGGTCCTCAAATGCTTTGGATGAGTCCAGCGAATCTGTAAGTGTTCCCTGGGGAAGGGCTCTCCCTCCAAAAGTTGACAGCGGAAGGGGTGGAGTTCCAAAGAAAAATCGGAACAGGTGTACCTAGTAACTGGAAGAGTTTCAAGGCATTGGATCTCCACTCCCAGTTCTTCATGAATTTCTCGAATGACACAGGCCTCAGGACCTTCATTGGGTTTTATTTTGCCTCCGGGAAATTCCCAAAGAAGCGCAAGAGAAGATCCAGCCCCTCTTTGAGCAACAAGGATTAAATCAAAACGCTCAATCAAAGCACAACTAACTCGCATAGGCTCTCTCATCCTGTAAGCCCCCATTCTAGTGCATAGTAGCAACTCTTTCTACAGGAATTCCTCCCTCGGGACTATCCTATTAAAATATCTTGAAAACTTTGGATAAACCATCATAGGGCAGGGATGACGCGGTGGCCATCCCGATTAAATCGCTTGATTAAATCAAAATCTGTCGAAAACTGGTGATTTTAATAGGACAGCCCTGTGTCTCACACCCTAAACACTTGATTTTATTTTTTCGTGTTTTTCGTGGTTAAACCTCTTCCTCTTCCCTCCCTTCTTGTCTTATACTGGTTCCTGAAAAAGGGAGGTAATTGTGGGTGGGAAATCCGCTATTCCGGACGATTTCAAGTTTGTTGTGATGGCTGGACCGTCAGGTTCGTCCTATGCAGTGCGTCTTTCGGGTGGAAGCATAGACTACATCCAGACTCCTCCAGATCATAAACTCCCGGGAGAGTCCCCCCATCCTGGGGCTCAATACGGATCTGGCTCTGGAAGTTCTCGCACAATTGAGGTTTCTGAATCCAGTTGGCAAGAGTTCAGGGCGTTTGTAGATCGTATAGGTATATGGGACTGGAAGTCCCATTATGATGATCTGGATGTGATAGAAGGGGCACAATGGACTCTGGAGATTAACTGGGGAGAAAAGAAACTCTGTTCTAGTGGTTCTAACGCATATCCGTTGCTGGAATCTGAAACAGGTTCTTTTGGTGGATACTCAAAGGCATTCTCCGAGTTTTTGGAAGGGTTGCGCCGCCTATTGGGTGGCGTTGATTTTGGAGAGTATTAACCGCCAATCTCAAACATTTCAACCTTTTGTCCTTCCTTAGTGTCGGGTAGGGGTTCTTGACGATCCAGAGAATATTGATCTGAGCGCTTGCTCCAGATATCTTTGATCATTTCAGTCATCGTCAGGTTCGAGGCCCCCTTTCGCAGGGGCTCTAAAAGATCAAATCCTGATCTAGAGAACAAGCAAGTATAAATCTTGCCGTTCGCAGAAAGTCTCGCGCGCGTACAGTCCGAACAAAAAGGTTGGGTTACTGAGGAGATAAAACCAATTTCTCCGCTCCCATCCCTATAGCGGTAGCGGTTTGCAACTTCGCCAAAATAGTTTTCAGTATAGGGGTCCAATGGATGTATGGCATGAATCGTTTTCATGATCTCATGCGATGGAACCACGTGCCGGAGATTCCAGTTGTTCTGATTGCCTACATCCATGTACTCAATAAAGCGCAAAATGCAGTCCTTTTCTTTAAAGCGCTCCGCCAACTCAAGAATCCCATCCTCATTCACCCCACGCTTTATAACAGCATTGATTTTTAATGGGGTTAGGCCTACTTCACGGGCACGCTGAATTCCCGCGAGTATTCTCTCAATCTTGACAGCTTTTCCGCTCATTTTTTGGAATAGATCAGGGTCTAGCGTATCGAGGCTAACTGTGACTCGGTGCAGTCCGGCCTTCTTGAGGAGTGGCGCTTGTTCCTCAAGCAAAAATCCATTGGTGGTTAGCGAAAGATCTTGAAATCCTGGGTTTTGAGCAAGGGAGGAAATCAGGTCCGCTAAGTTCTTTCTCAGCAGGGGTTCACCGCCTGTAATTCTGAGCTTACGTACCCCAAGACCTGAGAAGCACTGAGTTAAACGCATGATCTCTGAAAAACTCATACGCTCATCTTCTTCGAGAAATTTATAACTGCGATCTCCAGGCATGCAATAGGAGCAGCGGAAATTGCAAGTATCAATGACTGAAAGGCGCAAATCAAGAAGGGGTCTGTGAAGCCTGTCTTTCAATATATTATCCTCATTTTGATCCTTGATTGGAGCCAAAGACATGAATATCCTAGAGTCTTAACTTTGTTATATTCCTTACAAAGGACTTCATCTGTCAACTGCGTATCAACTATGCCCGAATTGCCTGAAGTAGAAACGATAGTAGCTGAACTAAATCAGTCAGGCATTCTTGGCTTGAGGATCACCTGCGTTGATGTGTGCTGGTTGCGAACTCTTGCACTTCCAGACCTCGAGGATTTTCATCAGCGATTGATTGGACGCGATATTCAAGAAGTGACCCGTAGGGGTAAAGTCTTGGTGTTTCATTTAAGCGGACCGGACACACTCCTGGTCCACCTGAGAATGACAGGTCAGTTTTTTATTTCTGAGGATTCAAATTTCGTAGATCCCCATGTGAGAATTTGCATCAGTTTTGAGGACGGTAGGGTCTTGTGTTTTAGGGATACCCGCAAACTTGGACGATGGTATCTGGTAGAAAATTCGGATAGTATTTTGGGTTCTTTGGGGCCCGAGCCTTTTGACTCTGCACTGACTGCGGGTAGTTTCTGGAAAATGCTGTCTGAGCGTAAAAGAGCGCTCAAGCCACTGCTTCTCGATCAGAGTTTTATAGCAGGTTTAGGCAATATTTATGTGGACGAGGCTTTGTTTGATGGTCGATTTCATCCTCTACGGATTTCAAATACTCTGTCATGCTCTGCAGGAGATCGACTATTAGCATCGATTCGCAAGGTTTTACGCATAGGTCTGAGAAATCTGGGGACCTCTCTTGGGAGCGGTGCAGCCAATTACTATAGTGTTTCTGGCAGACAGGGTCGCAATCAGGATCGACTACAGGTTTTCCGGAGAAATGGAAGTCCATGTCCGAGGTGTGGTTCCATCATAGAGCGTATGGTGGTAGCACAAAGAGGGACCCATTTTTGTCCCCTATGTCAGAATCTTGAATTTTAAAGTATTCTAAGGCTATGGTTGGAACTGGATTTATTTATCATAACGATTTTTTAAAGCATATTACGGGTGATTCTCATCCCGAAAACCCTCTGCGACTGGCCTCTATTCTTCATGCTCTTCAAGAACAGTCTATTCTTGAGCATTTGAATGTTTTGGAAATCAAGGATAGGGATGTTCTTCCCTGGATTCAACTGGTACATGATTCGGCTTATATAGTCCATGTTCAGCATATCTGCGAAACCGGAGGAGGGGTTCTGGATCATGGGGATACCGTGGCTTCTCCAGATACTTACGACGTGGCGTTATTGGCGGTAGCAGCTATTCTCAGGGGGGTCGACGCCATTTTGTGCGGCGAAGTAAGGAATGTCTT
>CAZRLV010000196.1:0-7052 GCA_964600955.1 uncultured bacterium | reverse complement strand
AACCCAGTCCACAGCCCTTTTGTTGGCCTGATACAAAGGGTGAAAAAATTTGATCTCCCAGTTCCTCTGCAATGCCAGGGCCATTATCTTGAAATCTAATTTGATGTTTTTGGGGAGTGATATTCTCGTGGAGTTCAATCCGTATTTGTCCGGCTCCCTCAAGTGCCTGGGCCGAGTTGCTCAATAAATTTTCAATCAAGCGCTCAATTTGCAGATTATGCCCCAGAGTAAAAGCCTGTTTGGGTAGATTTAAGCTGATCTCAATATTTTCAAACAACGGCTTCACGCGGCAAGATTCAACAATTGTGGACAGTAGCCGTGTGAGTGAAACCCGGGCCGGTTCCACACAACAGTCGCGTGAGCAAAATAGAAGCTCATGAATGATTTCATTAAGACGCCCAGTTTCTTTTCGAATCAAGCCTAAAAGCCGCGTGTCTGTTTCTTCCAAGACTTCTCCAGGCTTTTTTTGAAGCATCTCAAGGCAGGTGTCTATCGTGGTTAGCGGGTTACGCAATTCATGGGCAATACAAGCCGCCATCTGCGCTTCTCTGGAGCGAGGGATATGGGGCAAACCGTCACTCTTCGATTTCATATTCCTTGAGTTTTCTCCAGAGGGTATTTCGACCGATCCCAAGGGCTTTGGCTGTGGTTGCACGATTTCCTCCAAAACTTCTGAGCGTCTCCAGGATTTTCAGTTTTTCCATATCCCTGAGTGTCATAACCCCATCATGACTGGCCTCATCCGATCGCTGTCTGCGCGGAGTTCGAACCGACTCAGGGATATGACCCTCTTCAATCAGAGAATCGTTACAAAAAATCACCGCTCTTTCAATGACGTTTCGCAGTTCTCTGACATTTCCAGGCCATTCATAACGCATGAACAGGTTACAAACCTCTTTCGAAAAGCCGGTGATCTCTGTCCCATGCTGCTGATTAAAGCCTTTTAAGAAGTATTCCATAAAAATAGGTACATCATCAATGCGTTCCCTTAAGGGTTCCAAATGGAGTTGTACGACATTGATTCTATAAAAGAGGTCCTCGCGAAACTGCCCCTCACGCACCAGGGATTCAAGATTGCTGTTTGTGGAACAGATAAAGCGAACCCCGAGATCATCTTCTAGGGTCGTTCCCGGCCTGCGAGTCTTGCCAGTTTCGAGAACCCGCAGCAGACGCGACTGAATTGATTGGGAAAAAGCGCTAATTTCGTCGAAGAAAATTGTGCCCCCCTGTGCCGAGAGAAACAGCCCCTGGTCCGATCCGCTAAACAGCTCTTTTTCAAGCACCTCCTCAGAGAGGGCAGCACAATTAATGACCACAAATGGTGCATCCTTACGAGAGCCGGACTGATGAATTTTTCGAGCCGTGGTTTCCTTCCCGGTTCCACTCTCCCCTGAAAGCAGTAGAGTCGTCGGGCGCACTCTGAGCATACGCACCATGTCTTTCATTTTCTTGACGGTAAAAGAACGCCCCACGAGGTTTTTAAATTCCATGGGCTTATAAACTTCTTGCGCCGAAGAAGATTCGACGTTGCAGGGCTTTGCTGTGAGAGCGGCATTACAACGCTCAATGAATGAGGGCGGCGTGAACGGCTTGGTAATAAAGTCAGCCGCCCCCTCCTTTAGGGATTCAACTGCGGTTTCTACATCGCCATAGGCAGACATAAGAATCACTGGTGTATCTGGAAACTCCTTACGAACATGGCGCAGCAGCCACAGTCCATCCTGGCCATAAAGCCTTAGATCTGTAACGACAAGGTCGTAGATGCTCTTTTCAAGATAAGAAATCCCCTGTTCGGCAGATTCCACCTCGGTGACAGAACAATTATTTTTTTCCAGAAACAGACCCAAGGATGACCGCAGAGAATTATCGTCTTCAACCAGAAGAACTTTCGATTTGTTCATGACCCTATGCCCTCCGTGTTCCACAAAGAAACCAAGCCGCCCTTTTTTGGGCTACTACCCTCAGTATAATCCAATAAACCCCAGCTGTCATTGAGTACAGGGCTTTAAAATGATAAATTATTGACCGTCATGTTCCAGTCCGGGCATGCACAAAGTGAGGTTCAGCAGTGGAACATGGGCAAAAAATAGGGATCAGTTCAGCTGTAGAGGGCGCATCTCAGACGGAGCCGCCTTTAACCAGCCCGGCTCGCTATGTGTCTGAGGTATTAGGGCTTTCTCTTTCGCGCTACCAGGATTGTCACGGTGGACTCTGCCTCCTAACCCCCCACAAAGGCTTGCAAAAGCTTCTCGAGAAGTCCATGACCGGGGATCTCCTCGAACCCGAGAAGGAGAGAAAACTTGGGCTTAGCCTGAAAAAGAACTCGCGAGGAATTCAAGGAATCGCCCTTTTACCTGTGGGCGCACCAGCCGCCGTGGCCCGCTTCGAGGAAATTCATGTTCTTGGCTTCAAACGATTTGTCTATCTGGGGCTTTGTGGAGGACTGTCTTCTAGGCTTAAACCAGGGGATCTTTTGCTTGTCAATCGCGCCTTTTCTGAAGAGGGGACTTCAAAACTCTATCTCGGAGAAGAACACCCCTATTTCGATCCTGACATAAAACTGACAGAAAGCCTCAAATTAACCCTGGAGGAAGCCAACCTAGAATTTCACTACGGCCCTTGTTGGACCACCGATGCCCCGTATCGCGAAACGGCTCGAAAAATTGCCTTCTACAGGTCTTTGGGGGCTTTGGGAGTTGAAATGGAGTCCAGTGCGCTTTTTGCTCTGGGCCAAAGCCTTGGTGTCTCGGTTTCAGCCCTGCATTTTGTCAGTGATCTTCTCACGGAAAAGGCCTGGAATCCAGCCTTTGGCTCCAAAAGCTTGAAGCAAAAGATCCGCAGGATCTCCAAGCTAATCGGCGAGGCTATGCTATGATACCCACCATGAAATCTGCTATTTTGGCCTTTAAACAACTGCTTGCGACCCGAGATGACTTTATCCTCAGTTCCCATGTTGATCCAGATGGAGACGGGCTTGGGGGCTGCCTGGCTCTTGAATCTGTTTTAAAATCCATGGGTAAACGAGTTTTTACCGTTCTGTCTTCACCTGTTTCAGAACGCTATCAATACTTACCTGGCTCTGAATCCATCCTCACCCAGTTTCCGCAAGATCTAAAGGGTTCAAAATCTACGGTCTTAATCACGGTAGACGCGCCAAATATTGCCAGACTAGGGTTCAAGGAAGATGAAATCTCGCGGCTTGATCCTTTTATTGTCAATCTGGATCACCACACCTCCAATGAACGCTTTGGAGACTTGATCATCCTGGATGAGTCCTCATCCGCTTCTTGCGAGGTCATTTTTTATGTTTGTCGGGCACTCGAAGTTGAACTTAAGCCAGAAAGCGCCACCAACCTTTACACAGGTCTGCTCACAGATACAGGACGATTTCGGTTCAGCAATACAACCCCACATACCTTTGAAGCGGCCCGCGCATTGCTGGAGGCTGGGGCCGAGCATAACAAGGTGGTTAAAAAGCTCTATGACGAACGCCCCTATGCCAGAGTTGCTCTGGAGGGCAAAATCTTAAACACCCTGGAGCGCTCCGGAGAGATGGCCTGGGTGGTTTGCACGCGCAAGATGATGGAAGAAGCCGAGACCGAGGACACCGAGGAATTAGTTAACCGATTGACGGAAATCCAAGGCTTGGAGTTGGCATTTCTTTTCAGGGAGGTCAGTTCCACCAGAACAAAGGTTTCGCTAAGGGCCACTGGAGACATCGATGTCAACGCCATTGCCTCACTCTTTGGAGGCGGGGGCCATGCCAAGGCTGCAGGAGCACGCTTAGACCTGGGTCTTGAAGCCTGCGTAAAAGAAGTTCTCTCCAAGGGCAAAATTGCTCTGGAGAAAAGGAAGGAAGCATGATCTTATATGCCTATCCTGAATGCCCTTTTTGTTCCATGGTTTTGCATGAAATAGAATCCCTGGGAATGAAAATCGAGGTACGCAATACCCGTCAAAGTTCATCTTTTTCCCAGGAATTACGCAGACTCACCGGACGAACCCAGGTGCCCTGCCTTGTCATTGATGGCAAACCTCTTTTAGAGTCGGCTGACATTATCGAATACCTAAGATCTATCGCTCAGGGGGAATAAATGAAAACCGTGATGATGACTGGGGCAACCTCAGGAATTGGCAAAGAGGCTACGAAGCTTTTTCTAGAAGAAGGCTACAGAGTTCTGGCCGTGGGCAGATGCCCAGACAAGCTGCAAAACCTGGAGGCTGAATTCGTAGCCCTTGGGGCAAACTTAAGTGTCAAACGATGTGAAATATCAGAAACTAACGAGATCCTCAAACTTTTTGAAGACCTGGAACCTCTCGATATCTTAATCAATAACGCCGGGATCTATGCACAAAACTCCTGGCTTGATTCCAACCCAGACGACTTCGATCGTATGTTTCAGGTCAATTCTCGCTCGGTGTTTTTTTTCTCGCAGCAGGCAGTTTTAAACATGCGTCGTCATGAGCGCCGTGGGTTGATCTTGAATAATAGCTCTACCCTGGGTCAGAAGCCAGCCCCTCAAACCACACTTTACTCGGCCTCCAAAGCGGCTGTAATCAGCCTGACCCAGAGCCTGGCCCTGGATCTTGGCCCGGAGATCCGTGCCAATTGTATTTTGCCTGGAATCGTGGACACCCCCATTCATCATAAAGCCGCCGGGGTTGAGGCCGCCCGAAGATTTCAAGAAGAAATCGCGGGGTTACACCCGCTAAAACGCACCGGTAAAGCCTCGGAGATTGCGGCACTGTTTCTCTTATTAGCTCAGCCCTCCATGGAATGGATGACGGGAAGCTCCATCACCCTCGACGGGGGCATTTCACTGGTAACCTGAGAGGAGAGCAGGAGATAGGAAAAGGAGAAGGAGAAGGAGAAGGAGAAGGAGAAGAGATTTAACCACGAAAGGCACGAAAGGTTGAAGAGGGGAGAGGAACCAGCGGAACTACAGAACTATAGAATAAGAGAAGAGCGGGAATGCAGAAGCAGAAGGGTAACTATTTTTTTCTTTTCCCCATTCCGATAGTTCTGTAGTTCTTTATTTTTGTCATTCTCCGGCTTGACCGGGGGATCCACTCAAATGGTCGTAAAAAATTTCATTCTTCAGTTCTTGATTTAAGATAGGGGCAGAATTTCTAAGTGCATAAAATAACAATAACCATAAGATTCTGAAGAAATGCCTATGATGGACAGCTTGATTCTTTCTAGAAAAATCTATTTTTCCTGTGCTCATCGCTACCATAAGGATTCCTGGAGCGATGAGAAAAACCGCGAGGTTTTTGGTGTTTGTAATAATCCCCACGGACACGGCCATAATTATGAACTGGAAGTTGGCATTAAAGGCCCGGTGGACCCGGATACCGGCATGGTGATGAATCTCACGGATCTCGATCGACTCTTAAAAGAGCAGATCATGGCTCCCCTGGATCATCGCTTTTTAAACTTCGAGGTGGATTTTTTCAAAACCGAAATCCCCACCACGGAAAACATAGTGATTTTTTGCTGGAATCAGATTGAAGCTCACCTCAAAGGCCCAGCTCGGCTGCATCACCTGCGCCTCTATGAAACCCCCGACCTTTTCGTGGACTATTATGGCCAAGTCTCGGATTCATAAAACCCTGAGCTTTGAGATTTCGGCTCATCACCGTCTCATGAGCCAAACTCTAACTAGAGAAGAAAACCAGGGGATCTTTGGCAAATGCATGGGCCATTTCGGTCATGGACATAATTACAAACTACGTCTGACCTGCGCCCTTGATTACAGCTACAAGAGCCCATGGCCTGAAATCGAGGTTCGTGAAAAAGTAAAAGAGCTAATCGTCGAGCCTTTTGAAGGTAAAAGCCTTAATCAAGCCTTTGAGGAACGCAACGTTGCAAACCCCATCACCACCGGTGAACAAATCATTCAGGTTTTTGCTCTCATCCTGAAAGAAGACCCCTTCCTGGCCCCCTGGCTCTACAGCCTGGAACTCCAAGAAACCCGCAAAAATTCGTTTTCTTTAAAATTCTAGAGGCCAAGAGTCAGAAGAAGTTGAAGAGATTTAACCACGAAAGGCACGAAAAAGGAGTTTATTCCCCATTCCTATGACTCCTTTAGTTCTATAGTTCTTTCTTACTCTCTTACAATATATTCAAATCTGCCTGGAGGGCTCCGGCGTTTTTGATTTCCTGGATTATGGCGATTAGATCGCGGGTTTCCACTCCCATTAGATTCAGGGTGTTGATGAGGTCTCTTACGGTGCTACCTTGATTGACCTGAACGATGCGTTCATCGTCACCCGTGGTATTGAGCTGATTTCCGACCTGGATCATCATGGAGTTATGGGCGATGGCCACGGGGGAAATTTTGACCTCGCCCCCAAAAACAACGGTTCCCGTGCGCTCATTGATAACTACCCGTGCTCTCTGGTCTACGACAACCTTTAGATTATCGATCTGTGAAACAAATTCAACGGCGTTGTCCTGAAAAGAATACGGTATTTCAATCCGTATTTTCCCCGCATTTTTGGCCTGAGCCACACCTTGTCCATAGGTTTGATTCACCAGTTCCGCGATACGGTTGGCGGTTGTGAAATCCTTGTTATTTAGTAGGTAAAAAAGGGTTTGATTCTCCACAAACTGCATGGGGACTTCGGCTTCCACGATGGCTCCGCGCGGAATCTTAGCTACGGTTTTATGGTTTTTCATGTCTCCACCGATACTTAGCGCCCCCTGGGCTACGGCATAAACCCGACGGTCCGCACCGCGCAGAGGGGTTTGGATCAAAATTCCGCCCTGAATGCTGGATGCATCGCCCATGGTAGAAATCGTCACGTCGATTAAATCTCCAGGGGTTGTAAACGGTGGCAACTCTGCTGTGATGATGACGGCAGCGGCGTTTTTGGTTTCAATTTTTTGCCCCCCGACCTTCATGCCCAGATTGCGCATGGTATTGGAAATCATATCCTTAGTCAGGGATGTTTTATCTCCTGAGCCATTGAGGCCGATGACCAGACCGGTTCCAAGGAGTTGATTGCTGCGTACCCCCTGAAGTCGGGCGATATCCTTGATGCGCACC
>CAZRLV010000195.1:0-7056 GCA_964600955.1 uncultured bacterium | reverse complement strand
GTGGTCAGATTAATGAAAACATCGCGCAGTTGTCCCGCATCGAGGATGCACTCAGGCAGCCCAGCTTCAATCTCGGTTTTAAGCTCAATTCCCTTGCTATCTAGCTGGTGCCGTATAATCCCTATGCTATCGTTAACAATATCCTGGAGTCGTGAGGCTTCAAGCTTGGAGACATTTGAGCGACCCAGAGATAGGAGACGGCCCGTAAGATCAGATGCTTTTTCAACATATTGTTCCACAGTTTTAAGGGTGTCGGTCAGCTCGGCCCCGTAAGTCTTGCGGTTTAGCAGCCCCAGGCTTACTTCGGCACTGAGTCCAATGGCGGCCAGGATATTATTGAAGTCATGTGCGATACCGGCCGCCAGGGTTCCCAGCCCCGCGAAGCGTTCTGCACGGATTAGGTTTTGCTGCGTAGATTTCAAGCGTAGCTCAGCAAAATGGCGTTCCGTGATGTCGGTGATAATCCCTATAGTCCCGATAAAAAACGGGTTTCCGGCATGATCGCTCTCCCAGTAGCCAGAGGCATTCACTTCGGTGAAGAAAACCCTTTCCTCGCCTTGGGCGACTCCGGGATAAAGATCTTCATAGTGGATATGAGGGCCGGGGAGGACACGTACCTTAAGGCGTTTGGAGCCACGTTTCCCCGAACGTCTTTCATCAAACAGAGCTGGAGAGCCTTTGTCTCCTGTAATTTTTCCAGCAAAACGCGGCAAAACAAAGTCGCGTGAGACTTGTGGGATGTCCTCGGGATGCACGATTTTTGAAAAATGAATCCCCACCAGGTCTTCACGGATGTAACCCCATTTGAGAATCTGTTGACTGACAAATTCAAAGTTTCCGTCTTTGTCCAGCTTGTAAAGGACTTCTGGTATGGTTTCAAGCAGGTTGTCCAACTCGATCTTCGAGGCACTACTGCTGCGGATGAAGGCATAAAAATTAAGGTGAGAGCTCAAGGTTTTGGCAATTTCCTGGATATTCAGTCGGTCGGCCTCTGTAAAATCATCCTTATTATTTAGGACCTGTAAAACCCCAAAGGGGTGGTCTCCCATATAGAGTGGGGTTACCAGAGAGGAGCAGGTCATAAATCCAGTCTTGGAATCATACTTTTTTTGAAAGCTTCGATTTTGATAGGGATCATTGGTATAAGAGGTTTTTAAACTGGTAAAGCACTGCCCCACCAGACCCTCAGTTTTTTCCAAGACAATATTGAGGCGCTCAGGTCCCTCGGCATAGATTGAATGTAGTTTTTCATCCTTGGGATCATAGACAAAAAAAGTCGTGCGCTCGGCTCCGAGAAAACTGCTGATAATTGGGCAGCTATGGGCAATGAGTTGGATCGGTTCAAGTTTTCTGCCATCGGCTTGGAGCAGTGCGTTTAATTGTGAGCGAACTTCAAAGAGTTTTTGTTGCTTATGCGCTACTTCAAGTCGAATTTCACGTGAGGCCAGTTCAAAAATTAATTTTAACTGAAAAAATTGCTCGATTGAAAAGGGGGCTTTCGAGCGGAGAATCGCAAATCCCCAGTTCTTGCGCCTATCGCGCAGCGGAAAAATCTGTATCCAGGGGTTTGCCGAGTTCTCAGGTATAGCGACCATCTCCTGAAAAAAAGACCCGGTTTCTACTTGAATAGCCTCGCGTACCTTGGATAGGCATGCTTTTAGTTGGGTTTCAAATTCCGGGGGTGAAAGATCATGTGCTCGCGATTTTAAGTCATGGACCCTTTGCAGCTCTGATCTGGGCTGAACTTTGTAGAGGGTTAGCGAAGCTACACGATCATGACTTCGAAGACTGCGTGCGATAAACCCCAGGAATTTCTTACTTCCCTGGAAGCGGGCTGTTTTTTCAAGACAGAGTTCTGTGAGCTTCTGAAAGTCGTTCGTGAGTTTCTGAAGGTCGTTCATATGTGAAAAGTCTTGCAAGAAGGGGCTGGAGTTCAGGATTCCATACCGGAATGAGATTCAAGGCCTGAGAACCGCATTTGAAGGGCTACTTTAATGGATCGTGTTAACTCCTCGAAGGATTTGATTTTTTTAAGCGCACCCATAACATATCGTGGTCTGTAATAGAATTCCATATAGGCTTGATGGCAAAGACGCTGAATTTCTTGGTCTGAGAGGTTGCATCCGGGTCTGGCAAGAGCAATCTGATCACTGGGGTTGCGGATATATTCCTTCCAGTAGTCCTCTTTAAATTCTTGGAGGTAGAGTGAATAGAGTTGGGTGGCTGGCATGGGAGTCACCTTGGAGAACTGTGCATAATCAAGAGCCAGAGTTTTGGAAAACCGAATGGTTTCCTTAGCAGTTTCCAGAGTTTCACCCGGTGACCCGATCATAAAATATCCGAAGGTATCGATCCCGATTTTGCGCGTGAGGGCAATGGTGTCGCGCATTCGGTTTAGATTAGTGTCCTTTTTTAAGGTTTTAAGAATACATGCATTTCCGGATTCAATTCCGTAGTAGATGCGAAAACAACCGGCTTTTCTCAGCATGACCAGCATTTCCTCATTCATACAGTCCACACGTGAGCGCACGGACCAATGAACTTTCAGGCCGGAGTCGATAATGGCCTGGCAGACCTCCAAAACCCTCTGTTTGCTGATGGTGAAGGAGGAATCAAACATGTCAAATTCACGAATCTTAAAGTGCTCATAACAATAGGCCAGCTCCTTGACTACGCTCTTTGCGCTGCGTCCCCGAAACTTCAGTTCCCCCTGTTCACAGAAAATACATTTGAACGGGCAACCCCGTGAACTGATAAAGCAGGTGAAATTCTTGTATTTGGAAATAAAAGAATGGTAGCGGGAATTATCCACGAGGTGGCGCGCCGGAAAATGGGCCTGGTCCACGTTTTGAAGTTGGTGGGCGGGTCGCGTGCGAATGATTTTCCCGTCCTTTTTAAAAACAATGCCCGGCACTGAAGAAAAAGACTCAAGGTCCATGACATCGCACTCAAGAAACTGGAGTAATGAAATCTCAACTTCTCCTATAAACCCAATGTCAAAACCTAGATGATCCATGGTTTCTTCGGCGTAAATTCCCAGATGAACTCCGCCTACAATCACCGGGCAGTCATAGGCTTTTTTAAGTTCCCTGGCCCAGTCAAGGTTTTCTTTGAATTGGTAAGTCGTGATCGTATACAGGATATAATCCGGTTTGAACTTCTTCAATTTGTCCACGAAGGAATCCATGGGCTCCGGGTTAGCATTCAAGTCCAGAAAAAGGCAGTCATGACCGGCTCCATCGGCGGCTCCCGCTACATAGAGCAGGCTCAGTGAAGGAAAAATGCCATAGTTTTCCTTGACCACACGCAGTCCCGGCTCGTTATCAATGGCGCCATACGGGGGATAGATAAATGCCAGACGCTTGCGGTTATTGGTTCTAAAGGATGGCAGATTATCCTCTGTAATGGATTCAAGATTGATTTCGTTCATAATTGACAGCCTTAAACCCTATGAGGGCCTTGATTTTAATGATCAGGGCATAGACCGTTAGAAGAAAGCTCACGCAGGTCAGCCCCAATGATTTATGCCGCAGCAGAGAAGATATCGGTGCCACCGCAACCCACCTCAGACTTTGGACTATGATCTCTATTATATTGGTTTTATAGAGTTTGTGCGCGATCATTTGAAATTGGGAATGTTCGCGGATCATGGTGATCAGAGTTCCCAGGTTGTCAAAGCGCAGGTGTAAAACACGCAAAGAGGACAGATATTGGATCGAACGTCCTTGTCGTTTGGCGTGGAAAGAAAACTCCAGATCTTCACCATGGTTTTTGAATTTTGGGTTAAATCCTCCAAGGGCCAGAAACTCTGATTTTAGCCCTCCAAAGCAGATGCCCATGAAAAACGGGGCCGTTTGGAGATCCTCATGCCCCAGGGTTTGAACCCAAAACAGACTGCGAAAGCGATTGAATATGCCTTCACTGGGACTGGAAGCCTCTTGTCCGCCAAAAAAAGATCTGCCATTCCAGTTTTGCACCAGAGACTTAAAAAAACCATCCTGGATGATGGCGTCCGCATCCAGAAATAGAATATTTTCTCCTTGGGCCTCCTTTAAAAGGCGGTTTCGAGTTTCAACCAGTCCCCGGTTTACATTTTCAACCCGTATCTTCAGTCCAGGTTGTTCAATAGCCGGGGGTTCGCATCCATCACAAAATAATAAAATCTCCAAAATATGATCTGAGTCGTTCTTTAGAGCTTCAAGCACACGAAATATGCTTTGGGGTTTCTCAAAATAGGGGATCAGAACAGAAAATTGATGATGATGAGCCATGACCGTAAAGGAGTTTTTTGAAATCCGTTACTCATTCTCCCGAATTTTACCGAAAACTTCCAGGATGAAGACTGAGGGTTTAAAAGAGAGCTTTAGATTTCAACGGCGCAAACTGCTGAAATTACTGCGCAGGGAGCGCATTCCACTCCTCGCACAGTCCATTCTGGCTTTTGCTGTCACTAGCTCAACATTTATCATTTTCCTGGAAACCTGGAGCCAAGATTCCAATATCAAAACTTTTTTTGATGGAATGTGGTGGTCATTTGTCACTATGACCACCGTGGGTTACGGCGATCATTATCCCACGACGCATGGAGGAAAGATTTTTGGTGTATTTCTAATGTTTTCGGGCATTGCCATTTCCTCATTTTTTACAGCGACCATCGCGTCGATTTTCGTCAGCCGAAGATTAAAGGAGGGTAGAGGATTGGAACCTGTGGATTCAAAACAACATCTGGTGATTTGCGGTTGGAACAAACATACCAATCAGATTTTAACCAGTATTTACAAGCATGATGAATTTGATTTTAGTCAGGACGTGGTCTTGATCTGTGATCTCTCAGAGGAAATTTTTTACGAACTTCAGGATCGATACCCTCGAATCAGTCTGCGCTATGTGCGTGGAAACTATTCCGATGACGTGGTTTTAAAACGTGCACGGGTGCATGAAGCGTCAACCGTAATTATTCTATCTGCAGATGAGGCTGATGCGAACCTGGCAGATGACACGGTGATTTTGGCAACCTTAGCCATCAAATCAATGAACAAACAAGTCAAGGTCATTGCCGAACTGAATCATCCGCATAACGTAGCTCATTTGCAGAGGGCCAATGTGGATGAAATTGTGGTTAAAGGTGAATTCATTGGATATTTGCTGGGAACAGCCACCTGCTCTCCGGGTATATCCGAGGTGGTGCGTGAGCTTCTCAATGTGGGCACGGGAAACGGGCTTTTGCAGGTCGCGATTCCTAAAGATCTGGTAGGTAGAAATTTCCGAGAACTATTTGAGCGTTTCAGAAACGAGCGCAGTGCCATTGTTCTTGGCGTTCTCACACGTGTAGAAGCGATCGGGCTTGATGATATTCTGGGAAGCGACTCTACCTCAATTGATGCATTCATTGCCATGGCGTTTGAGCGCTCTGGCAAGGAGTTTTTCAAGTCGACCCGCACGGGAGTCGAAAGCAGAATCAATCCCCCGGATGATTATGTCATCAAGGCTCAAGATTATGCGATTGTCGTAGGTTCTTATGCGAGGTCACAATCATGAATGCCCCGGGAACCGATGGTTTGGATCTATCCCAATACAAAATCGTGGAGGGTTTATCGTCTTCTCATCTTGAGACTCTTGCAAAATGTTTAACTCGTAAGGTTATTGAAAAGGGTGAGGATCTATTTTGCGAAGGTGCTGAAGGTGAGAGCCTGTTTTTTCTTTTTTCGGGTTCGGTGAGGATTTCTCAGCAGCTGACCTTGCTTTCCTCTCACATGGAAAAAGAAGTCAGAGAGAAGGCATTGGTGGTTCTGCGGGCAGAAATGCATCCATGCTTTGGGGAGATTGGTCTCCTAAAAAAAGGGGTTCGAACCGCTACCGTTACGGCTCTTCAGGATTGTATTCTTTATGAGTTGGACCGTAAGGATTTTTTAAGCTTGACTCAAAGTGAGCCTGAACTTGGAGTCCGCCTGATTTTGAATCTTTCTGCAGTGATTTGTGAAAACTTAGAGGTTGCAAATCGTAATATTCTCAAACTCACTACAGCTTTATCCTTGGCTCTGGGCTGATGGCCTTTACAAATTCCAGCATTTATCCTAATTAAATGTCGTGATATTTCCGAAAACCTGGGGTAAATGCTGCGAACATCATTATTGATCCTTGGGATTCTCTGCTTTCTTAAGCCATCTTTTGCCTTATTGATGAAAGGTAAGGTCGAGGTGGTAAAAGGCAGGGTGAATCTATATAGAAATGGGCGGGTGATCCAGGTTGTAGACGATATGACCGTCTATACCGGGGATCGCTTTGAAACCTCTCGTCATGGAACCCTCATGCTGCATTTGATGGACATTGGTCTGGTCAAATTAAAGCCCCATACTCAGTGCCTCTTGCCCGATGATGATGACGGTCAGATCCAGGTGTCGAGAATCGAGGTGCGCTTTGGGGAGGTCTGGGCCAAAATTCGCAAGCTTGATCTGGGAGAACATTTTGAAATTGCCACTCCTAATGCGGTTTCTCTGGTGGCAAATGCCATTGCCGTGGCAGGGTTTCATCAGCGCCAAAGCAAGACGAACTTCGCAGTGATTGAAGGCGATATTGAGGTCCATCGGGATAAAAATCACTATTTTCTGACAGCCGGTGAAAAAATTGTTCTCGATGGGCGAAAGTCCTCCCCGGCACGTCGACGAAAAGTGGATATCTTCGCTTTGAACCAGCAGTGGAAAAAAGTCATCACCATTCGTGAAAAACTCAATCGCAAGATCCGCGATGCCATGCGGTCGGGAGTTGGAGAGAGAGAAGTGGCGGATTCTGAAGCTCCCATGGTTCATATCGTGGAGCCGGTTGAGGGCATTGTCTTAAAAAAGCGTAGAGTTCCCTTCAGGGCCACTCTCTATGAAGACCATCTTGAGCGTATTATTTTGACTGTCAATGGCGAAGTGGTTGTGGACGTCAACTCCAGCCTCAAGAACTTGAACCGTGAGCTAGTTCTCAGACCCGGAAGGAATGAAATCGAACTCAAGGCAATCGATAAGATTGGAAATGTAGGTCTGGACCGCCGCCTCATTTCCCTTTCCGAAC
>CAZRLV010000194.1:0-7058 GCA_964600955.1 uncultured bacterium | reverse complement strand
AGGTTAATATCTCCGCGGATAGTATCTATACGGGCGCCATTGGGGCAGCGCTTTTTGCGCATCGAGGGCTTCAGGTGGATTTTGATTTGAAAAAGCAGCGCGGAAAAAAGAAATAGGGAGATCGATATGATTCATACCGTAGGTATTGATGTGGGATGCGGGGCTATCAAAGCCGTCCTGATGCGATTTGATGATGAGGGAGGCTCGCAGGAGCTGATCCATTGTCTGCAAACCAAGATTCGCAGACGCAATATTAAGGAAGTGATCGCGCAGACCTACTCGGCTTTACTTGAAGAGTCCGGGATCTCTGAGAATTCCATCGTTTATGTCGCTTCCACCGGAGAGGGTGAACTGGTGGATTTTCGCAGGGGACATTTCTATTCTATGACCACGCATGCACGGGGCGCCTTATTTCTTAATTCAAAAGCCCGCTCGGTCCTTGATGTAGGTGCCTTGCATGCCAGAGCTTTAATCATGGATGATCGATCCAAAGTCCTCGATCACCGCATGACTTCTCAGTGCGCATCAGGTTCAGGACAGTTTCTTGAGAATATCTCACGCTATCTTGGAGTTGCACTCGAAGATGTTGGAGAGCTATCAAAAGGAGCTGAAGAACCTGAGATGGTCTCTGGAATTTGCGCAGTTCTGGCTGAAACGGATGTCATCAATATGGTCAGTCGCAATATTCCGACCTCCAGTATCTTGAAAGGGATTCATATCTCGATTGGCAAGCGGCTTACGGGATTGCTTCGTATGCTCAAAGCCGAAGGCCTGGTCCTGGTTACAGGGGGACTGGCCGCCGACACGGGACTGCTCTCGGTGCTCAGGGAGCTGAGTGCCAAGCTCGATCTTGAAATCGAGCTCCAATCCCATGAGAAATCCGTTTATGCCGGGGCGATTGGGGCAGCTCTTTGGGGTGGATTTCGGCATCTGAAACTCGCAAAAAAAGAACTGGAGGCGGCATGATCTCTCTCAAGGAGAAAGTCGCTATCGTCACAGGCGCGGGTCGGGGGATCGGTGCCGCCATCGCCAAGACCTTGGCTACTGCGGGAGCCCATGTCTGTCTATTGGACCAAGACGCCGACAACTTGGGGAAAACTCTCGATGATCTAGCCTCCTTAGAACTTTGCGTAAGCGGAGGCTGTGGCAGTGTTACCGACTCTAAGTTTTTAAAAGATCAAGTCGCCGATCTCAAAGCGCGCTTTGGGCATGTGGATATTCTCGTCAATAATGCCGGAATCATTCGCGATCACTTCATTGAGAAGATTGAAGAACAGGACTGGAACGCCGTCTTGGAGGTCAATCTAAAAGGCCCCTTTCTCTGTTCTCAGTCTGTAGTGCCCTTGATGAGGGAAGCCGAGTCTGGAAAAATTATCAATATCATCTCGCGCTCCTGGCTGGGTAATCCGGGACAGAGCAATTACTCGGCAAGTAAAGGCGGGCTTGTGAGTTTGACACGTACCCTGGCTCTGGAGTTGGCCCGCTTTCAAATCCAGGTCAATGGAGTGTCTCCAGGTTTGATTGATACCCCCATGACTCGGGGACTAGCGGAGAAAGTGCGCAAGCGACTCATGGCTCTCCAGCCCACTGGAAAAATGGGAACTCCTGAAGATATTGCCGCTGCCGTTTGCTTTTTGGCCTCAGATCACGCGGAGTTTATCACGGGACAAATCCTGCACGTTGACGGAGGAAAAAGCTGCGGGATTTTAGGGCTCTAGGGGATTAATATGGATGCATATATCGTTGATGCGCGCAGAACTCCCACGGGGCGTTCGCATCCCGAAAAAGGTGCCTTTAAGAACTTGCGCGCGGATGAACTGCTGAGTGCATTGATGCAATCCATTGAGAAGCAGATGGATGTGAAGTTCCTCGAAGATATTTTCATTGGCTGTGTAGGTCAACATCTCGAACAAGGAAAAAATATTGCTCGTTTGAGCGCCCTTCTGGCCGGGTATCCCGCTTCAGTTCCTGCGGTGACCATCAACAGGCTTTGTGCATCCAGTATGCAAGCTCTGGTCTCAGGCGCATTAGCTCTGGAAACCGAAATGGCCCAGGTCGTGCTCGCCGGCGGGGTTGAACATATGCAGCATGTGCCCATGATGGGGTGCCTGGATTATCATCAGGAACTGCTCTCACGTTTTGAGTTTCCCTTCACAAATATGGGACTGACCGCCGAAAAAGTGGCCGCCCAGTTTGAAATCTCGCGCGAAGACCAGGATCAATTCGCTCTTCATAGCCATATCAAGGCTCTGAAAGCTCAGGAAAATGGTGAATTCTCGCAGGAAATTCAGCCCATAGTTCTTAGCGATCATTCCAGAATAGATCAAGACCAGGGGCCGCGGCCCCAAACCAATCTGGAAGCCCTGGCCGGGTTAAAGCCGGTTTTCAAGGAAGATGGCTGTGTTACGGCTGGAAACTCGTCTCCACTGAGCGATGGGGCCAGTCTCTGTCTCCTGGCTTCAAAAAACGGATGTGATCGCTATTCCCTTAAGGGCCGAGCCAGGATTCTCGGCTCCAAGGTGGTAGGGGTCGATCCCTGTCTGATGGGAATGGGGCCGGTTCCGGCCATAACCTCCCTTCTCAAAACCCAGGGACTTAGCCTGAAAGATATCGATGTTTTTGAGATTAACGAAGCCTTCGCATCCCAGGCCATTGCCTGTCAGAGAGAACTTGAAATTCCAATGGAAAAGCTAAACCCAGTGGGTGGGGCCATCGCCCTTGGACATGCTCTTGGGGCTACGGGTACGCGGCTGATTACTACTTTGGTTCATACTCTAGAGCGTCGCGACTTGAATCTTGGAATCGCAGCCATGTGTATTGGGCACGGTCAGGGAATGGCGGTTCTCATTGAGAGGGTGTAAATGTCATCTTGCATTTTAACGCTCAATATTAACGGTCAGGCCTGTTCACGAGCGGTGCGGCCTGAAATTACCCTTTTGGAGTTTCTCAGGGATGAGATTTCCATGACAGGTACCAAAAAAGGCTGTGATCAGGGAGAATGCGGGGTTTGCACGGTGCTGGTTGATGGTGAACCCACCCTGTCCTGTCTGCTTTTAGCGGCTGATGCAGTAAATTGTGAAATCACCACGATTGAGGGGATTGGTTCAAACACTGAAGATAAGCTGCATCCGGTTCAGACTGCCATGGTCAATGAAGGGGCAATCCAGTGCGGATTTTGTACTCCGGCCATGGTTGTTAACGGTGTGTCCTATTATGATCGTGTAAAGAAAAATGAGGAGAAGCTCTGCTCCAAAGCCATCAAAACCTGTATTTCAGGCACAGTTTGCCGCTGTACCGGGTATACGAAAATTGAAAAAGCTCTACAAGCGGCCTGCTCGGAACAGCCAGCAAAATCAACCCTCGATAAACCTTGCAACTCAGCTTCGCTCATCGGTCAGCCTACGCCTTATCTATGTGCCGTCGATAAGGTAACCGGCAAGGCTGAATACACGGATGATATCCGCTTGAAAAATCCTCTGCAGGTCAAAATCCTCAGATCGCCCTATGCCAGTGCCAAAATACGATCTCTGGACTTTCAGAATGCACTGGAGATTGCCGGTGTGCATGCTGTAATCGATGGGAGCAGTTTTGAACATAATTTTGGAGTGCTTCCTATCAGCCGTGATGAACCCGCTCTGGCCAGGGATATTGTGCGCTATGTAGGAGAGCCCGTAGCCGCCGTGGCGGCTGAGTCCGAGGAAATCGCCATCAGGGCCCTGGCTGCTATCGAAGTCAGCTATGAAGTCTTGAAACCTTGCCTCGATAGTGAAGAAGCGCTGCTTGAGACAAAAAACCCGATTCATCCCGAGCTGAAGAAATCCAGCAATCTGCACAAATCGGTGAGACAGGAGTTTGGCGATCCAAAAAAGGGTTTTCAGGATGCCAAGATTGTTGTCGAGGGAGAATTTGACTTCCCTTCGATCAATCATGGTTTTACCGAACCCCATGCCACTCAGGTTCAAATCAATGCAGATGATGAGCTGATCGTCTATTCCTCAACCCAGGTGCCCCATTATCTTCACAAAGCCCTCTCCAGCGTTTTGGAAATCCCCCTGGATAAAATCCGAGTCATTAAACCCCATCTTGGAGGAGGTTTCGGAGGGAAAAGCGATCCCTTTGGTCATGAAATGATCGCGGCCAAACTGGCTTTACTCACAGGACGTAATACGCGCATTGCATTGCGACGTGAAGAGGTGTTTCAAACCCATCACGGAAGACATGGCAGCAAGATCAGCATGAAACTTGGAGCAGATCCTAAGCAGGGACTAACGGCTCTCAGTGGCAAGATGTTGATTGACGGTGGAGCTTATGCCAGCTTTGGGGTGGTTACCACCTATTATAATGGGGTCTTACTCCAGGGACCCTATCAATTGCCCAATTTTGAGTTTCATTGTCAGCGGGTCTATACCAATAAACCCATGTGCGGTGCCATGCGCGGTCATGGAGGCGTAAATCCCAGATTTGCAAGCGAAGTTCTCATGGATATGGCCTGTGAGAAAATGGAGGTGGATCCTTGTGAGTTTCGTCTGGGACATTTTTTAAAACCGAACTCGCTGACACCTAATGAATTCAGAATCACATCCGTGGGTATCGAAGATGGACTCCGCGGGGCCATGGAGAGCAGTGGTTGGAAGGATAAATTTGGGAAACTGCCTTTTGGGTCTGGGATTGGTGTGGCCTGCGGATTTTTTATCAGCGGTAGCGCACTTCCGATTCACTGGAATCAGATGCCACAATCTACGGTTCGACTCACCCTGGATTTCGATGGTGTCGTTACGGTCTATTCCGGTGCTTCGGATATCGGACAGGGCTCAGACACTCTACTGGCCCAGATCGTGGGTGAGGTACTGGGTCTGCCTCTTTCCATGATTCGTGTCATCAGCGCCGATACCCGACTTTCTCCCATCGACTATGGATCCTATAGTTCGCGCGTAACCTTCATGGCGGGTAATGCCGCTCGCAACGCCGCCATCCGACTGCGTCGACAGCTACTCGAGGCGGCTTGTGAGATTTTTGAACTCCCTGCTCCTCCAATCGGGTCCCAGCCGCCCGAGACCTTTGATTTTTTCAATCAGGGGGAAAACGAGCCGCGCTTTGAGAAAAGCTATCTAGGAGCTAATCCAGGCTACGGAGATAAATTTCTCTTCGAGGACCAAAAAATTAAGTCTCCTGACGGAAGATCCCTCGATTTTATGGAGGTTCTGGGAGCGGCTATGGATTTTCATGGAGCTTTGCAGAGTCGAGGGGCCTATATATCGCCAAAACTTGGAGGGAAATTCAAGGGAGCCGGGGCTGGACTTAGCCCATCCTATAGCTTCACAGCCATGATCACCGAGGTGGAAGTGAACCCTGATACCGGGTTTATCCACGTGCAAAAGGTGACTTGCGCCCATGATTGTGGAACACCCATCAACCCTTTGGCCGTGGAAGGCCAACTGGAAGGCTCCATTCATATGGGACTGGGCCAGGTCTTGTCTGAAGCCATGTCCTATGACAAGGAGGGACGTGCTCAAAATGAGTCCTTTTTAGGCTATAAAATCCTATCTGCACACGAGATGCCTGAAATCGAGATTATTCCCTCGAAATCAAAAGATAGCGAGGGACCCTTTGGAGCCAAAGAAGTTGGAGAAGGTGCTCTGGCTCCTGTGCTTCCCTCGCTGGCCAATGCCGTGCATGATGCTGTGGGTCTGCGCCTATTTTCCCTGCCATTGACTCCAGACAAAGTCCTTAAGGGGCTAAAAGAGGCCTCACGGGCCAGGGGGGAGAAGAGATGATCTCAACTCAGCTTCATTTTGATCGCCCTCATACAAAGGCAGACTTATTTGAGATTTTGGAGCAGACGGATCCAAAGCAAGAGTGCATGTTTCTTGCGGGGGGAACCGATCTTATCCCGGCTCTTAAACGCTTATCTTCCTCCATGAAGCGTAGAGTCATCAGTTTGAAAAATATCGAGGAGTTTAAAGAAATTGAGATTCTTGAGGATGATAGCCTGATGCTTGGCTCTGGGACCACAATCGCCAGGCTTGAGCGTGATCCAAGACTTCAGAGATCCTATGCTTGCCTGTGCAAGACCGCTGCATTGATCGCCTCCCCGCAGATCAGGTCCAGAGCGACTCTGGGCGGAAATTTGCTTGTGGATAATCGCTGTGTCAATTTTAACCAGGATCTGCGCTGTAAACCTAAGGAGCAGTTTTGCTACAAGTCCCAGGGGGATTCCTGCCTGCTTATTCCAAGTACGGGCCCGCAAGATCAACCTCTGTGCCGCGCCCGCTTTGTCTCTGATCTGGCTCCTGTCCTCATTCTTCATAATGCCCTGCTTTGTATTGAGAGCAAAAAAGGTAAGCGTGAAATCTCCCTGAGAGATTTTTACTCTAACGATGGGTTTAAAACCAGTCCTCTGAGGGCAGATGAAATACTGACAAAAGTCAAAATTCCATCGGGGCCCAGGTCAAAAATTGCTTATCGAAAACTGAGAATTCGTGAGGCTCTAGATTTCCCTTCTTTAGGGGTGGCCCTATCTATGAGTGCGGATTCTTCTGAAGTGGAGGTGGCGGTGACGGGTATGGATACTCTACCTCGGGTTTATAGCCTGTCCAGAGCCAAAACCCCGCTAGAGAGTGAGATGCTCGATATTATCTGTTCTGAGGCCCGCAGAGGAACCCCGGCCCTCAAGCAGGATTTTTTCCCGCCGGGGTATCGCAAACAAATGATTGAGGTTTTTATACGCTCCCTATGGGGGGAGATTCAAAGGAGTTGAAGATGAAAGCAAAGAGTCCAATTTTTCGCCATAAACCCCAGGGAACCGAGAGTGTGGGAGTTTTACGGCAGAGCGGTAGAAAAATCGTGTTTTTATCCGCTACGCGAACCCCTTTTATTCAGGTGGGAGGGATGTTTAAAAACCTCAGTCCAATTGATCTGGGGGTCTATGCGTCTCGCGGTGCTATCGAGAAAGCTGGTCTTAGTGGTCGTGAAGATCAAATCCAGGAATCCATTTTTGGAAATGCCATGCATTCGAGTATTGATTCACATTACGGAGCACGCCATGTGGGTTTGAGATG
>CAZRLV010000193.1:4494-7078 GCA_964600955.1 uncultured bacterium | reverse complement strand
GTGCATCCATTCCCAAGGGTTATTCCAAGGAGGCCACACTGGCCAGACTTAAAAGAAACCTTGGGGACAAAAATGCCAGAAAGCGAGCCCATGCCATTCGAGGGCTGCAGTTTTTCAGGCACCATGAATCCCTTTCTGCCATTCGAGCCGCCCTGGCAGACAAGGATACGGGGGTTCAAACAGCAGCCGTTTTGGCTCTAGCCGGTTTCAAAGATCAGGTTTCTCTGGGCCAACTCAGGCAGTTGTTCATAAAAAGTCGCAAAAAGCCGGATCTACAAAGAGCGATTCTTTCCGCCTTCGAGCATATTCATGATGATAAAACGGCCAGCTTTCTCCAATCTGCCATGCCTCGTTTAAACTCTCGGCTGGCATTACTGGCCTATCGGGTCCTACGTAAGATCCAAAAACCCAGGCGCTTCGAAGGGGAGCCGAGCCGTGATTTTCTGGAATCCTTCACCGTATCAGGTCGAATGGGGGCGGGCTCTCAGACTAAAATTCAAATTGAAGGAAAATTCTATGGCATAGGGGACTCAATTCACGAATATAAAATCAAGGCAATTGATGCCCAGGAAGATCAGGTAACCCTGGTAAAGGGTGGAAAAGAGTTTCAAAAGTCCATTGACATCTCCACAGAGGACGAGGTAGACCGCGCCATTCGCCAAACCCAGTCTGAGAACAATGAGTTGGTTTATGAGTCTCTATTAAAGCTGGCAAGCCTGCAATCCCCCAGACCCTCGGCAGAGCTCCTGGCATTTATAGAGGCAGAAGATACTTCTGATGACTTGCGTCTGGCAGCGATTCGTGCCGCCGGACTTTGCGGCATTGAGTCCGCGTTGGAACCACTTCAAGAGATCCTGGGCAAAGAGAAAAAAACGGACTATCTCATCGTTTCGGCCGGCGCATTGGCCCAATTGGGAGATGAAAACTCCATTGACTTGCTCCTGCCCTTGCTTAAACATTCAAGCCCCTGGGTGCGTAACACAGCAGTTTACGCCCTGGGAGTGTTTGTTTCCAGCCAAACCATTCCTCAGCTAGTCAGCGCCCTTTTTGACCGCTATTCTTTTGTGCGCAGCAATGCCTTGCATCAATTGGTACAAATGGCTCAACTCGGCTCACCCGGTGAAATTCGCAAGATCCTGAAGTCTTCATATTTTTCTTATGAACCGAATCTGACTAGCACCGTTTTGATGCAATACCTCAGACAATTTCCAGATGAGGAGGCAACAGAAACCAGCAACCCTTTTTCCCAAAAAAGTGACGGTACCAAAATTAAGAAAAGTCTCGTCAAAAGAACCGCTAAAAAATATAAGCCTAAATTTAAAATTTTAAACATGGGGCAATTTGGCAAGAAGAGGCTTGCGACCATCATTGAGCAGGGTGAAAAACGCCGCGTCTATGAAGGGGATCTGGTTGAAGGCAAGAAGCTGATTCGCATCGATACCAAAGAAGAGCTCTTGCATGTGGATATCGGAAATGGTGGTGTAGCCTTGCTGGAGAAGTGTGAAGATGGGGGCCCGGCAAAAATATTTGAGATTCAGTGATCTTTGTTTCTCAGCTTTTAGACCAGTCATGGCCGCAGAGAATCGGCGGGGTGGAGCGATACGTTGATCACCTTTTTGCAGGTGAATTTCAAGAATTCAAAAATTTTCGATTTTCTACTACTACACGCCACCCCAGTCTTTTTGACACCCCCTACACTTTAGTTGACCTACTCAGTAAAAGCAGGGATCGAGCCCTTGGCCCCAGGGGGCTGGGCAGGGGCCTCATCCAGAAAAATCACGGTGACAGGCTAGACACGGCTGTTTATCATATTCACCAACTTCTCCCCTATGGCCTGCCCAACCTCATCGATCTGGCGGGTCAGTTTCCTACTGTCATAACTCTTCATGATTATTTCCTTTATTGCCAAAAGGTACATTTTTTTCCGCATCGCTCCAAGCAATGTGATAGACCCGGAGTTTTGAAATGCTCAAACTGTATTTCAAAAAAAATGATCAATCCTTTTTATTTGCCTGCCTTCTGGTTGCGCTCACATCTTGTACGTCGGTTGCTTTCGCAGGTTAAAGCCATTGTATTACCTAACTCCGAGCTTAAAAACCTGATCGAGCCCGCATTGGCAAGCAAGATTCATGTCATTCCTTATGCGATTCCTGAGCTACCCCCCCCTTCTGAAGCCCAGTCTAAAAAAGGGGTTGTCTACCTCGGAACTCTGGGCTCACATAAGGGTATTTTTTCATTATTGAATGAATTGAAAACCCTTGGCTTTACTGGAAAAATCGATATTTTTGGGCCCAAGGTGCAAGATGGGATTGTACTGCCTGAGTTCGCATCATTCAGGGGGGCTTTAACCAATTACTCTCAACTAGAGACTTATCAGGCCTTGATTTTGCCCTCTTTATGGAAGGAAACCGGCCCACTGGTTGTTCTCGAGGCCCTTAGAGCCGGTTTACCAGTCCTGGCTCGCAAAGGTTCCCTTTCTGAGACCTACTCCAACTCACCTTCCATATCATTTTATGAGTCGCCCCAGGAAATCTTAGAATGGGCGGGCGGGGGGGGGGGGGGGGGGGGGGGGGGGGGGGGGGGG
>CAZRLV010000193.1:0-4484 GCA_964600955.1 uncultured bacterium | reverse complement strand
CCCCCCCCTGGACAGGTTGTTCAGCTTAAAGACCCCCCTTCCCTGAATGAAGTGCGAGAATTGCATCTAAAACTTTATCGTGACCTGGCCCAGAGCTCTCAATAAGACGGTAATCTCTGGTATACTTTTGGCTCGTTTGGATAGATTTGGTCTATTTTGGGCTTTAAAGGGGAGATGAATATGGCAAAATTTGGAGTGATCTTATCGGGATGCGGGGTCTTCGATGGTGCGGAAATACATGAATCTGTACTGACATTGTATTTTCTTGACCGTAGCGGTCATGAGGCGGTTGTTTTAGCTCCGAACATGACCCAGCATCATGTCATCAACCACCTCAATGGTGAGGAGATGCAAGAAAAGCGCAATGTCAGAGTCGAGGCTGCCCGCATTGCTCGCGGCCCAGTACTCGACCTGGGGGATGCCAACCCCGGAGATTTTGACGCCCTTATCCTTCCAGGGGGATTTGGAGCAGCCAAAAACCTCTGTAATTTCGCCCTAGTGGGCCCTGACGGTGAAGTACAAGCAGACCTCAAACGCTTTTTGATTGGATTTCGCAACCTGAATCGACCCATCGGAGCGATCTGTATTTCACCTTGCATTTTGGCCCTTCTATCTGAGGATCTTGGCCAGGCAGGTCCCCCGCGCCTAACGATTGGATCTGATCCTGAAACCGCAAAGGGGATCGAGGCACTCAATTGCGTACATGAAACCAAGACGGTTTTTGACATTGCAGTGGATGAAGATAATCGTCTGGTAACCACCCCCGCCTATATGATTGGCGAGAGAATTGGAGATGTTGCTGCCGGAATTGAAAAGCTGGTCAACACGATTGTGGAGATGATCTAGCCATCCATGCTTCACTTTTCTAAGCTCTTTCTCATCTTTAGCCTGGCTGCATGGGTCCAGGCGGCCAAGCCCCTGGAACCCATGAAGGCCGCTCCTGTTTTAGAGAAGACTCTATATTTTTTGGATGCTCTGGAATTGAAGGAGGACATCATTCCGTATTTTGATAGCGGATTCAAAACGGATCTTTTGGTGCAGCAAAGCCGTCAAACTTGGGACTATCTTGAGAAAACTTATGGCGGCTTTAATGAAGCTCAAGGACTCCTGGCTTACGCAAAAGAGCACGGAACCCTGGTGTTTGGAAAACTGCTTTTCCAAAAGAGGGCTATGGGTTTGAAGCTTTCCTTCTCGCATGCTCTACGCATCAAGCACTGGGAGTTTATCCCCGTCCGTAACCTGCCGGCAACAGTCCGTCGCAACCGCCCCTATGGAAAAAGCGCTGATTTCTCGATTGAGAATTTGAAACTGGGCAAAAAAGAGGAAAGCCTGGGGGCAAGACTATATCTTCCCAAGGGCGTAAAATCACCCCCGGTTTTAGTTCTATTGCATGATTTTGGGCCCCAGGACCTTTATCATCGTGTGGGAAGAAATCCTTTTTTTAAGGATTTGGCGGAAGGTTTGGCATCCACAGGGGTTGCAACAACACTCTACCCCAAGAGATCTCATAGCTTTCCCGCAGAATTGAAAACTCGTCGGGCAACTCCCTCCTGGGAAGTTCTCCAGGATCTCTTCGCTCTGATTTATCGCTTGCGAACTCAAGTAAAAACTCGCTTCTCCAAGCTATTTCTGGGGTCTTTTGGTTCAGGAGCTTACCTGATCCCCTATCTGACCCAGCAAAAATTCTTCAATGGGTTTATTCTTCTAAATCCGAGCCTCAGGCACCCTTTGGACTTGTTATTTGAGAAAGAGGAAATTGCCAGCCACTTGCAGAGCGGCCCACGCAAGAACCTACTAGAATTGGCCAATCAAATTGATGATTTTCATAAGGGGGTCCTCGATCCAAGCACGATCCTCTTTGGTTACCGTGCATCCTACTTCCAGGGCCTGTCACGTTACGCACCCCAGGTAATCAAGAAGGATTCAGAAAACAAACCTGTCCTCATGCTCCTTAGCGAACATAATTCAAGCAGAAACTCGAGCGATCTCGAAACAATCCATAAAATTCTGGCAAATCTGGAAGTCCGCAAAGAATACCTTTGGGGATTGAACCGTGTTTTTCATACCTCAAATCATGACCCCCCACTTGATGAATTCTATCCACCCGGCTTCGTGTCCCCCAAAGTCATTAAAATTCTAAAGGATTGGATTTTGAAAAAAAACTCCTAAGTCTCCCCTTCTCCCCCTCCCCCCTTTTTCGCAAAATTGAGAAAAACAAGGGCTAAGATCACTAACATGATTTGCAAGAGAAACAAGGATTGATCCAACTCCCGATTTCCAGCCTTCGCTCCGTTAAAACTATCAAAGATCACCTGAAGTTCCTGCCTTAACCAATCTCTATCCTCGGGGGTGGTGAAACCATGAATGACGACAATGCGGTCCCCCGCAGGTATGAGGGTGGCTAAGTAGTCATAGCGCGCTTCAGAAAACCTTGCTTCCAGTACCAAGGTCGGACTCGCTACTCCACCAATATTTATCTTCGTGGTAAATTTCTCACCCAGTAGTAGATAACCTTTTTTTTCCAGATACTTGCGGCTTAAATTCATAAAAGTATCCATAAGAAGCTTGGAATAGGACACTGAGCCAAACAAAACATCCACGCTAATCAATGAGGCCACTGCTGAGCTGGGACGAACAAAGTAAACGGAACGATGATCTTTCAAGCGCTCCAACTGGTCACCATCCAGACTCACCCCAGAATCCTTGAGATTTTTTTGCGAGACTGCATCGTGGTTCTCAATCACAGTCCATGCTTCTGGTATGCTAAAGCCGATTCCCTCTCCAAAATAATAATCGCGAGGCTCAGCTCCCCCTAGGGGGCTCATGCTAAGGCAGAGGGTAAAATACAAGATGAGTCCTTTTTGCATAGGAGGCCTGAAATATTCTAGCATGTAGACATGGCTAAATTGACAATCTACGGCCTTTCCGACCTACATATTGACTCAAACCCTCTAAACCTGAAGGTTTGGGAGCTTTTGCGCGAAACCTGTGAAATGGCTCCACCAGACCTCTTACTGATCGCCGGGGATCTGGCCGAGACCGTGCAAGCTTGGGAGAAGGCTCTGGGCCTGTTTTCAGAAACATCGTTTCAAAAAATAATTCTTCCGGGCAATCACGATCTTTGGTGTAGGGACTCACCCACAATCAGCTCCATGCAAAAACACCAGGACCTTCTTCCGATGGTTGCCAGGGATCAAGGCTGGCATTATCTACCCTCGAATCCCCTGAAAATTAAAAGTCTGGGAATCGCAGGCTCCTGCTGCTGGTATGACTACACACTTATGCCCCAGGAAAACCCCTTCACAAGGACAGACTTTGTAAAAAAAGAGCGCAAAGGGCGCAGATGGATGGACGGAGTTTATTGTCGATGGGGAGACTTTGATGCCCATGACCCGGATCAGGAAATTACGGATTTTTTCTACTCCCAGCTTGAAAATGATTTAACCCGTCTTTTAAATGAAGGCTGCAAAACAATATTTCTCATGACCCATTTTCCCTTTTATCAAAGCCTGCTTCCGTTTACTGAAACAGATTGGGACTTTAATTATTTTGGAGCCTTCATGGGTTCAAAGAAGTATTTGGACCTTTTGGATTCCTTTCCGATTCGCTTTCACCTCTGCGGTCATCTACATACCCGCGCAAAATTTTCTGCGGGAAATACAGAAGTGTTTTTAAATCCGGTGGGAACCGTTAAAGAATGGGAAGTTGCCAGCCCTGAAAATCGGCTTGAATCTACTCTTTTGCGGCTTCAGGTCTAAATTGAAACCCCAGGACATACCAGTTTCCCTTTTCATAATAAAGGGTAACCGAGGACTGTGCTGTGCCACCGCTACGGGTTGTGGAACTTCCCATGAACTTGAGTTGCACCGCTAGATTGACTTCAAAATTTTCGGATTTGAAATCGTGACTCACATAGTCCTCATCTCTAAGTTTGGTATGAATCTGAATCAATCTCACACGGCCCATTTTTGCCTGCGTATCCTTGTAGAGAAATCGCGAAAAATTATCGAGATTATCCTTGGGGATCGTCTTTAGGAACTCCTGAAGTGTTTGAAACGCATCCTGATACTCACGCTCCACGCGCTGTTTTGCCAGCACCCTGAATCCGGTGATAAAGTACTCGCTACCCCGCTCCAGATCCCGACTGCGCAATTTGAGCTGAAACTGGCCCTGAGAGCCATCCGAATAGTGGAGTTTTCCCGATAATCGAGCTATTTTTCCGTCCGATTCCCAGAACTTCTTATAGACCTTGAACTTTGTGAAAACCAAATCTTCAAAAACCAGAGAATTTGACCGCAGTTGTTTCTCAAACTGCTTTTCGTTGACTTCAGTATGGTAGCTTTCATCCATCAAGGTATAAGCCAGATTGTACTGTCCCCTTTTGAGGATCTTAAAAAACCTGAGGGAGCGGCCTCTGGCCTGCAGAAAGTCCTTTTGACCGAGATACATCCAATAGAAACCGCCCGCAACGGAAACGGCTAGAA
>CAZRLV010000192.1:0-7082 GCA_964600955.1 uncultured bacterium | reverse complement strand
TTTGTTTTAACTCTGCTAGCTGAGCGAGTTTAACCAGGTCGTCATCTCTGATATTTTTCCCCTTACCCATGACAGTCGTACTTCGTTCACCGAAGGGGTTTTCTAAAAAGGTCAGGTCATAAGCGGGGGCAAATCGCCAAGTCCCTTCCTCGTCCATCAAAAATGCAAAATTTTTGGAATGGTCATCCTGATTACAAGCCAAAACATTGAAGACCGCCAACCTAAATACCTTTTCAGTTTGCCTAAAATCTTTAGTTAGCTGGGATGTGACTTTTAGCAAAACATCGTAGTCAAGGGTTGGCACTCTGAATGAAGAATGCAGCAACCCACAGGCCGAATGCATATGCAGCCTGGCATTTCTACTTCGATCAAAACGCCTCGTAGCAAAAAAGCCTCTGGAGTTTTCAGCGGAAAATAAATGGGTATCCGTCATTTCTACTCCAGAGTTTCTAGCCATGATGCTGTATACGTATTCAATAGCCCCCGCATCATCTCCATCCCCTGAGTTTTGAAATTTGACAATCCAATGCTCGAATCCTTTTTTGAGCCTACCTACGCCTTTTATAATTTTACTCTTGCCATCATTAACACCAATCAGAACCTTTGGTCTAGCCCCGCCCGATCCGCCATTTAGTGCCTGTAATTGTGACAGGCAATCCGATGCTTTACCCTCCAAAATTGCCATTGCTTCGGATGACAATAGGTCCAGAATAACTAGACCGCTATGTTTTTGAGACTTATCTCTGTATGCGGGTTTATAGGTTAAAGCGCCAAGCCCATACTCGCCCACAAGGCTCAGTCGATCCAAGGCGGTAAGCATCTGAGGATTGAACCCTAACCCCTGGAGTTTCCTATCAACCAGTAGTCGGCCCCAACCATCGGGGAGACTATCGTAAAAAACTCCAAAGATGCCATCAAAACTAGCCTGTTGCATGGTCTGGGTAGCACTATCATTTTTAAGGTGGTAGGGCGAGATATGTAAGTTTCTGCCCCTGAAAGAAGGGTCATACTGAAAATGGTTGACCCCATCGACATGGATTAAATCCCCGACAGGTATTGGATTATCTCTAAAGTTGAGATAGATTTTGAGCTTTCTAACCTGTTTGAATGGCTGACTCAACTTCTAGCCTTTTTGGCTGAGGCTCTTACCCGTGGCCTCTTCTTGTGTTTTAGCATTTGATCCAAAGACTGGTCTTTGCGACCAGCATTTTCAAGGGCCTCAATCATGATGTCACTTAAATCCAAAATAGCCGCCAATTTCATCAGGGATTCCAGAGCTATCTTTCCGCTCGTTTCAAATCTACGTAGGGTACCTAAGCTAACCTTGGACCTTGCTGATAAATCACGCTGTGTCAGGTTGCAATCTATTCTTACGTCTTTAAATTTATTTGCAATCCTAAGACTGTTTTCCAGGGGGGTATTCAGATTCAACATATTCAATCTTAAGAAATAATATATTAGCCTTTATAAGTAAATATACATAATAGTATTAACATATTATTACTAATGTCAATAGTTCGATTGGGATTGAACCTTTGCCGTGTGACTTCACCTCCACCACTCTGGCCATCTTGTCTTACCCTGGTACAACCAGGACCGGTAAAAGTGCTTTTCCCACCAGAGATTGGCGCAATGTTGATTTACTAAAGAACGAGGAGAAATCCGTTTCCATCCCCTACGGGGAATTCTCTGTGTCAGACCCTACCCTAAATTGAGTCGCTCTGCAAGCGGGTTTGCGGGATCTCCAAGGTGAAAATACAGCTATAAACAACAGCTTGAAATACCGTAGGGACATGCTTAGATAGTTAAGAAGAAGAATCTGGCTTGGAGCCAATGGAAGCAAAAATATTAAATTCACAGGATTTGTAAAACCCTTGAGGAAGCCACATCGTGTTTAGCATTCTAAACTCTAAGTGAGGTGAGAACCATATTTTGAATACATCAAATATGCTATCCTCGAGTACGATTAAAGCAGTATTTCCACTTTGATAACAAGCATTAGTGGCCGCCTCAAGCTCCTCAATGAGTTGCAACATCTGATCACGTGAAACCAGGCGTTTTCCCTCATCAATGCGCTTAGCCAAAAAATCAGTGCGCTTTTCATCCAATATAATTAATTGGAGAGTTTTGTCGATTTGTTTTGCCTGTACAGTCTGCAAAAGTCTATCAGTACACCACCTGCAAAGAGAATTTCTTAAGTGGGTCTGGTTATTTCCTTCAGATATCAGGCTCACATACTTTTCCAAAAAAGGAATGGGGCTTTTTATCTGACCCAAACTTTTTACGAGCTCTCGGATACTCGTAATCAATCTTGTAAACTCTGCTCTTTTGGTTCTATCAACCTCTGAAACCAGGTCTGGATGAGTTGATTCAACCTGATCTAATAGATAGTTTACGGAGCGTGGCGTAACAAAGTCATGGGCTCTGTTTCGAAGACACCCAAGCAGTTGCTGTACAAACAGAATTCGATGTTCATCATTATCTGGAACCGGTACCCGCAAAGCTTCAAGCCCTTGTAAAAACAACCTGCATTCCTGGGGGGGTATATGTTCATCCGCAAGACAGGAGAGCACTACTGGAAACCCTCTATCGACATACCACCAATCCAAAATCTCACGCACCAAAAAACAAAAGTACTCTCCACTCTCACCCTCTAACACAGTTGGGTGTACCTTAAAATGATCTGGATGATGGTGTTCCTCTGCGAAAACTGCCTTAAATTGTTCGACGTTTTTTCTAGGCTGAACCTGCGACGATGCTGATTGGACTAAGAAATCCTCCCCATAAAGGTCATTTTGAGTCTGTAGTTCAGGTCCATTTCCTATGGCAACTTGTTTAAACCAACCCATCACATCGCTATCTCCACGGCGATTGATAAACCTATAAGCCTGCACTAAATAGGTGGCTATCCTTTGATAATCTTTTGGACTGACCTCTTCCCCAATTTCGCAATTTCTATACATCTCTGACACAAAATGATTGTTTTTCAAAACTGGAATCGCTACAGACATCGCGTACTTCAGCACTTTTTTAGCTTCAAAACCAATATGTTTTGAGGCAAGTATAGGCGCTTCATGCTCACTCTTGCTGTATCGAAAAGCCAAGACTCGACCATCCTCATGCATAAGTATTAGGTCTACCCTTGCTAGCCCCAGAGCTTGTAAACAGGCGACATTCAAGTTTATGTGTTGAAGTTTCGACCAGGACATATAAGGCCTTTTTGCTTTGCTAAGCTAAGACGAGAGGCTTGTTTGGTCGCTCTTTCGGGAAGCACCCCGTCCGTAAAAAAACTATCTGGTAAACCTCGCCCTCCCATCTGTTGCAACATGACATTACCAGCAGTCGTGTCAGTTGTAGCAACCACCCAAGTCTCTGCCCACTTGTTTTTTAGGTTCTCATTCGCACCAGCCCAGGTACCGCCTTTCACCCCAGAGTGAACCACAATGACATCATCACACATCGCGTAGATGTAGCGGTTTCTAGCCATAGCATTACCAGCAAAAAAGCCTGCCTCTGGATAAAAGCTACTGATTAGGCAAAGCGAGTTTTCTCGAATAAACTCTCGGTAAGCCTTGAACTGAGACCTTTTTACCAAAGAGTCTGCAAGTACAGCGACAGCTCTTCCATTTTTCCGCAAGCAAGCCAACATGCTTGTAGAATCAACCCCCTTAGCCCCACCACTAACCAAAAGTTTATTGCTTGAAGCGAGAACACCCCCAATTTTTTTAGATACTTGAAGTTCGGTCTCAGGGACATTTCTTGAGCCAACCACACCCACACCGGGATAATTAAGTAAATCGATATTTCCACAGCCATAGAAAAATGGCGGAGCCGCCTCTTTGAGTTTATTGCGAATGGCTTGAGGATAGCTTGCATCTTCGCGCGTACAAACCCAAATACCAACTTGATTCCATTTATCGAGCGCAACCCCCAGAGCAAAGGGACGACGAGCTAAGAGATCCAGTCGCTCATAGGTTATGCTCTTATCCTGAAACTCAGCCAGAAGGCTTTTTGAAAAACAACCAAGAAAGCCATCTAAGGGAATTTTCTTCATGGCTAAAAACTGCTCAAACCTTGCCCACTCCCTGATTGTGAGTGGCTTAATACCTGCTCTTGATTCGCCTGGTTCGAGATATGAAGCTAGTAATAATAATACACGAGCACCGTCACTTAGTTTATCAAGATTCATGCGTTACCTACCTGACCAACTGTCATGGGTATTACAGCCGCAACACCCTTTTGCCTTAGCAATGCACCTACGACCGTCAAAGTCCACCTGGAGTCAAAGAAGTCATCGATTAAAAGGACTGGTTCAGATGGTGGAGTAGAACCAATTCTAAAGGCTCCATCAATATTTTTACACTGAAATACCGAGTTACTTTGCTCTTTCTGGGTTTCTGTCTCGCGAGTCTTGGTAACAACTGCATACAGGGGCAATCCAAGTCGTTCCGCAATTCGTTCTGCCAGGCTACTCACCAATCCCTTACTCTTGGTACAGGGAACGTAAGTTATCCACTCAGGGGCAACCTTAGATTCTGTCCGTTTGAAAAGCTCTACCATTTCTTCAACCAATTCATCTGAAAAATGATTGCGCCGCTTCATTTTGGCAACCTTCTTGCCCCACCCAGGCGCACCCCAATAACAAAATGCCATTCCCTGCATGAGTTCCAATCCTCCATGGCGCAAATAATAAGGAAAGTCATATTCAGAAAATAGCTCGCATGCAACTTGAAGTCTGGGAGAAATAGAAATTTCAGGAGCATGCAAGAATCGAAAAGCCGCTTCCTGCTCTATTATATCAATTGAAGTATCCAGAGATTCTTTTGACGAGCAATTCTCACATCTTCCACAAGGAAGTGACTCGACGTTGTCCAATTCACCAGCCAGTCTCTGCATCAAACACCCAGAGTGGCTAACATAATCCTGAACACGATGATATTCGGACCATTTATTTTCTCTAACTTGCGTAACTGCATCCCAGTCAATATCCAGAGAAACCGCGGTCGTAGTGAAGTACCGATCATCGTCCTCAATAATCGGGGCAGAAGCCATAGCACCAAGAATTTTTACGACCGAACAGATCCGCCCCCTCGATAGATTTAAATGCTTCTCAATAGCGGTCTTTTTTAACCCTTCACTACGGTCTAGAACTTCATAAACTGCTTCTATTTCATTCTTTGAAGGATGTGCTTTCTCAATAAAATATCGGGCTACATCTTCTTCTTCTCCGCCAGACAGCAAAATTACATGAGCCGTATCCAGACCTCTTCCCGCACGTCCAATTTGCTGGTAATAAGAAATTAAGGAGGTTGGGGCCTGGTAATGGATCACAAAGTGCAGATCGGGCATATCAAACCCCATTCCAAGCGCAGATGTAGCCACGAGGACTTTTACCTTGTTCTGTATCAAATCGTTCTCCAGTGAAGTTCTATACTCATTTTCATTTAGAATTCGATCCGGATCTTTCACGCCTGAATAATAGGCCCTGGCATCTATGCCTCGCTGGCTTAGCCATTTTGCAACAATGCGAGTATCTCTGGTGGTCAGACAATAAATTATGCCGCTCCCATCAAGTTTAGATATAATTTTGGAAAGCCAAGCCAGACGATCATATTGGTTATTCATCACGCAATTCTGTAGAACCAGGCTCTCGCGCATCAGATCACCTCTAAGTGTACTGACCTCACCTAATTGCCGCTGTATGTCTTTTGTTACTCTATCGTTTGCTGTAGCAGTCGTAGCGATTATGGGCATTGAGGCAGGTAAATGCTTAATAATTTGCCCAAGCCTTCGATAATCTGGGCGGAAATCATGACCCCAATCTGAAATACAGTGGGCTTCATCCACCACGAGAAGCCCTATGTTACTAGCTATGGGCATTAGAAATTTCTTTTTGAAAGAAGGAATACTAAGCCTTTCTGGAGAAATTAGAAGTGTATCAACACTATTAGCCTTGATCTCTTCAAAGATATCTTCCCAATCCTTTGTATTAGAGGAATTAATGAACTTTGCTCTGACACCCAGCCGACTTGCCATTTCAACCTGGTTTCGCATCAGGGCCAATAACGGAGAAACAATGAGAGTTGGACCTTTGCCAGCCTGTCTCAAAAAATAGGATGCAAGAAAATAGACAATAGACTTACCCCATCCCGTCTTCTGGATCACTAACTGTCGCTGGTTATGGTTCACAACCCCATCAATAGCCTCCCACTGACCTTCTCTGAAAGTGGCGGATGAATCGGATAACATCGTCTTTAGTAATTGCTCTGCTTGGTTTTTTGTTACAGTCATGGCGCATTCCTTTGAATATCTCAGTGATTGGTCTACCTATGCCTGGATTAGTCATTTTGAGAATTGGGAAATTTCTTGCCTTGTAGTATTTTGAGACCTGAACTAAATTAGACCTATGTCACTATCAACCACCATTCTTGATTATTTAAGTGCACAATCTACACAATCCATAGTGGGGCTATTCTTTGAGAGTTATCCAATCACTGATAAGTCTCTAGATCAGTGTTCATCTGACCATCTTCATATTTTGCTGGCAAGCATTCAGTATTTAAACGAGGGAACAACCCCCATTTTCCGCCTATCTGAGCCACATGATGTGGCTCTTAAAAGCTGTATTCGAAGATTGCGTACCAACAACAACCACAATATAGCAATCGAGGCAGTGCGCTTATCAGACTGGATTGAAACCCTACCCGAGGATTTACGTGGTGGAAATCAAGGTAAAACTCAGGGGGATGAGTACATATCCTCCATCCAAGTTTTGACTCGGGCCATCCATGCAATGAATAATTCCCATTCTGACTGTAACCTACTCGAAGAGGCTTTTTTTGAATCCTATTTAAAGATTGTGGACAAAATCAAAGCGCATGTACAACTCGATACTGCTTTTGATCTAGATACTGATCCAAAAATGGCGAAACAAAATATTAAAAGACTTGAGATTGAGTCTGGTCTAAGGGATCCACTTCGCGAGATAGAAAACCACCTCACTCGATACTTCCTGTACCTTAAAGCTGTGTCCCTTCGGCAAGCGCGGGTTAACTTTTCGAATTTAGTGCCGGTATACTCCT
>CAZRLV010000191.1:0-7093 GCA_964600955.1 uncultured bacterium | reverse complement strand
CTGTGGGTATTCATGCCCTTCTTCGGCTTAACTAAACACCATTGCGTCTTGACCGGGGGATCCATCTTCGCCTCTTTTCTTCTTTCTCTTCAGATTCCTCTAGTTCTTTAGTTCCGATAGTTCTGTAGTTCTTGATTGCTTCGTGTAGAATGGGGTTGGGATGAAGGTTTTTTTCTTTTCTTTGGTTTTGATTCTGGGGGGGGGGGCTTTTTGGGTTTTTGATTCTTCAAAGCCCCAAGAGGCGGTGTCTCCTAAAGCTTCTTTGGTTTCTATCAAAATCCCTGTAGAGGGAATGACTTGTGATTCTTGTGCGGCACATATTCAGAAAAAACTGAGTACAACTGCAGGGGTGCAAGGAGCCAAAGTAAGCTTTTTAGCAGGATTGGCCGAGGTGGACATGGATCAGTCTCTGATCGATAAAGATTTCGTTCAGGGAATTATTGAGGGGCTGGGTTACTCAGTCACAGATCAAAAATGAGTGCGTCCGAGTCCATGGAATCTCCCAAGGTTCTCATTATTGAGGACAGCAATGTACAAGTTCTACTCTATCGCCGTGTTTTAGAAAAACTCGATTGCGAGCTTCTCGTTGCCAAAAACGGTCAGGAAGGTCTTGAGATTGCGTTCGAGGAAATTCCGGATCTGATTCTTCTTGACATCATGATGCCCGAAGTTAACGGGTTTGAAGTTTGTGCGCGCCTAAAAGAAGATTCCAAGACAGCCAATATTCCTGTAATTTTGATTTCATCACGTTCTGAACTGAATGATCTAAAAGAGGGGTTTGAAGCTGGTGCCGTAGACTTTCTCAGAAAGCCAGTGGTAGGAGGCGAGCTTTTAGCGAGGGTTAAGGCAAACCTGCGATTTAGAGCGCTTCAAGATGAACTCATTCAAGAAAAACAAAAAACCGCTATGCTGGAAATGGCAGGCGCTGTGGCCCATAATTTCAGTCAACCGCTAACCGTGCTTCTTGGGAGTCTCCAGCTTCTTGAAAGGCGGCTTTCAAAAGCCTCTTCAACTAAGGAAGTTCAAGAGCTTCTGGACTCAATATCGCAGTCGGCTCAAAGAATTTCTTCCTTAACTAAGCTTGTGTCATCGCTCAGCCGGTTTGAGACCGTCGATTATCTGGGAGACTTGCGCATCGTCGATCTTGAGGGTTCCGCAGATTCCCCAAAAAAATAGTGTTTTCTATTTCTTTTTGATCTTCTTGGCCGAGGTTGTTGTTTCTCCGGCAATTTTACTGGCAGGATCCGTTTTATGGGTAAGAATCATCGTTTTAGTCACGCTTGTACCCGGCAGGACCGCGGACACTGACGCAAGGGGTTTTGCGCTTTGCGTAAGAACTGGACTTGGAGGCGCGGCGGCCGGTTCGTCAGGGGTTTGGCTTCCTGAAATGCGTTTTTGGGGGGCTACCGGAGCTTGAGCCGATTCCTTTAGCGGGAGTTTACCGGAAAGGAGGGTATAAAAATCCTTTTTTTCGAACCCAAAAGACATCAGTATCGCGCCAACCATTACCAGAGTGATCAGCCCCTGAACCAATACCTCAACCAAAGTCTTCATAAGATCCTTATTCTACATCAAAAAACCATGAGGAAGAAAAGAAATGCAACCACGAAAACCACGAAAAGCACGAAAGGTTCAGGAGGAAGATTTCTTTTTTATTCGTTCGTATCGTTCGTGGTTAAAACTCTTTCTTATTCAATCAGCGCATTTTTTTGTCTTAGCTGTTCGATCAGATAGTTTACATCTCTTGTGGCTCCGCGGAAATGAAGTGTAATACTATCTTCATCATAAGAGGTATCCATGACACGAGTGCGATCATAGACTTCCTCCAAGATACCCTCGGCTCCAAAACTGACTTTGATGGTGGTTTCTAACATCTGGTCCCGAAAAAATCCATAGATTGCTTGCTTGAGTAGGTCCAACCCCTGGTTTTTCCAGGCGGAAACAAACACCGCATCAGGCTCAATTCCTCGTAAAAGACGCTTTTTCAGGCTCTGCTCTCCTCCAACTAGGTCCAGTTTGTTGAAAACCAATAGTCTGGGGATGGAATCCAGCTCAAGTTCCTTGAGAACTTCACCCGTGTCCTCTATTTTTTTCTCGTGGAGCTCATCGGCTATATCTACAATATGTAAGAGGAGATCCGCATCCCGGATCTCTTCAAATGTTGAACGAAATGAAGCCACCAGATGGTGGGGTAATTTGTGGATAAAGCCTACGGTATCCGAAAACAGGATGGCAGGCTTTTCGTCCGGCTTGATAATACGTGTGGTGGGGTCCAAAGTGGCAAACAGCTTATTTTCCACCAGAACTGAACTTTGGGTAAGTGCGTTTAACAATGTAGATTTGCCACAGTTTGTATACCCGACAATTGCAACCTTAAAAAATCGGTGGCGACGGGTTTTTTGCACCATTCTTTGTTTTTGTATTTTGCTGAGCTTGGATTTGACAAGACTGATTTTGGACTGTGTGATGCGTCGATCCACCTCTAATTGTGTTTCGCCTTCTCCAAAGGATGAACCATAACCGCCACGCTGGCGGTGAAGATGGGTCCATTTTCGTTTCAAATGCGAATAAGAATATTGTAAGCGGGCTAGTTCAATCTGAAGTTTGGCTTCATGGGTTTTCGCATGATCCCAGAAAATATCCAAAATGATCCCGGTGCGGTCTGTTATCCATGTTTTTAACTCCTTGAACTCCTTTTGAATATTGCGACTTTGAGTCGGGGTTAGATCCGAGTCAAATACCACGATCTGTGCACCGCTCTTCATCACAAGGGTTTTTAACTCCTGGAGTTTACCTTTCCCGATTTTATAAGCAGAGCGCGCAGGAGGTTTGTACTGAATCAAGCGCTCAGTGGTGTGAATATTCAAGGTATCTAGAAGCTGTGACAGCTCATTAAGGGACGCCTCCAATTCCTCAGGGCTTTCCTCACGGGTCACCAGACCCACAATAATGGCCTTCTGTGTCGCAGTTTCCTTCACATTGCTATTATACACTTCTTGAAGAAGGAATCAGAGGGAGCAGAGGAAGATTGGAGGAAGACTGGAGGCAGACTGGAAGAAGGAACTAAAGAACTATCGGAACTATAGGAATCATCGGAATGGGGAGGGAAAGAGGGAGCAATGGAACCAATGGGATCAATGGAATGGGGAATAAAATACCGTCATCCTACGACTTGATCGGGGGATCCATCTTTTCTTCACCTATGAGCCTTAAAACCCTCAGCCTTACAGTCTTTCTTCAAAACAAAAACTGAAAGGCTGCTCTGGGGCCGTGGGAGGAGATGTCTTGAAAATTTTCGCTGGCAAAGCCTTGGATTTCGTATAGATTCCAATGGGTATAGAAATAGCCAAGTTGGATGCGCGTAGAGTGATCAAAAAAGAAGTTGATATCCCAGGCAATTTCAGTGATGGGAAAGCTCGTAAACTTGTTCTCTTCATTGGACTCCTGCAGGATGGTGTTTCCGGTTGCGTTTTGGTTGAGTCTTGATTTACGAGCATTGCCTTTGGACGGAAGGAGAATCTGTGTCAGGCTGAGTCCGGTTCGAACGGTACGAGAAAGGGGGGTTTCGGTTCTAAACCCCAATATTGGCCCCACGCCAAGATTTCTAAAATGATAGTCCAGAGTTGTGTTTGCCAGATTATTCTCGGCAGGGTTGGGTCTGTTTTGCAGTGCTTGGGAGCGCACCTTTACCGCCATGTCTGAGAATCGGACTCCCGTGAGAAGTTCGGTGGTAAAGCGCTCTTTTTGAATCAGGTATTTCTTAAAAGTCCAGTCCAGGGAGAAGAAATAGTTATTTTGATTTCCATTGAGAACACTGACGGTTTCACCGCTGGTGAGTTTTAAATCCTGAGTCCCGGGAGGGAGTCCAAGGTCTGAGAAACTATGACGGTAGGAAAAGGAGAGCCCGGAATCAAATTGTCCCACTCTAAATAGCCTTTTGTTCAGTTGAAAATGCCCCCCCTTTGATTTGAATTTCGCTTGCTGACCAGTGAGGGGCCCCTGATTTCCAGCTCTGTAGGCCAGTGACTGGTTCAAGCCTTGAGTTTGTTCGGCTCCCGCGGCAAAGAAATAATTACCGGTTATCCCTTGCGACCTTTTTCCAAAACGGGGAGGAGCCAGCCTCTCAGAGCCATTATTAGCTCGACGATTTCCCTTGAAGGTGGTATCGACATAGCGCAGTTGATCGAACTCACCCTGGTAGCTGTCCAGCCAGTCTTGATAAGCAGGGTTTTGGCCGGTCATAGCAAGGAGGGGATATAAGCTAAGACCGAGTCCTAGGAAACAAGCCAGTATTCTTTGCATATATAGGCTCCCAGAATGGCGAATCCCAGAGATCCGCCGACATTGCCAATCAGGTTAATATAGAGGCCTGAGGAGGAGGTGTCCCACAAGGCCAATGAGTCTACAGCGAACGAGGAGAAGGTGGTCAGAGAGCCCAGAAAACCTATTAGAATCCCTCTAGAGGCCAGAGATGACAGCTCCTGCTCTCTTCCGTATGAAATGAGAGCTCCGGCCAAAAAACAGCCCAGGCAATTACAGACCAGCACACCCATGGGAAAATGCCAGATCAGGGAAACGGGGTGTAGTTTCCCTACCAGCCAATAGCGCAAATTAGCCCCCAACACGGCTCCCGATGAGATCTGCAGGATTTCTACGATCAAGGTAGCAACTCCCTGAGGATTTTCAATTTTTGGGTGTCCTCATTGTTGCTGAAGTAATCCAGGTTTTCAGCAATGACCCGTACTAGTCCGCTCATCTGCATCGGCTCAGTAGATGCCTCCATAGCTTTTCGGAAATAAACATGGGCCAGAACCTCGTCAGCCTGCATAGCAAAAATGCAGGCCAGGTTATTGTAGGCTTTGGCAGATGGACGGATGGAAGTGGCTTTTAGGTAATAACGAATGGCTAGGTGGAGATATTCATCCTTTTCGGGATTGAGTTTTTGCAGCTCAAAATAAGCGATTCCCAGGTTGAAGTGTATAAGGTAGAGGTCTCGTCTGCGATCAAGTGCCTGTTTAAAATACAAAATCGCTTTATGATAGTTTTTCTTATCGAGCTCTTCGAGTCCCCGTTTCAAGAATTTTTCTACTCTGGCGTGAAACGTATAGAGGTCTTCATCTTTATATAAAAGGAAGTAATTGGAAAGCCGCTTCTTAGCTCGAACCTCTTGAACCGTGCCTGGAAAAGAGCTGATAATCTCCTGGTAATAGATCATAGCCGTGGGGAAGTCCTGAAGTTTCTCAAGAGTTTGTCCCATTTTATAGAGTAGTTTCGCCGAACTTTTTTTCTGCTTCATCTCCAGCATTTCAACATAGGCGCGTTGATAGCTGCCCCGCTCAAGGAGATCATCAATATCTTTCAAGCTGACGGCATGCAGGGGAGTAGAAAAAATTAGGGCAGGGAGGAATAGCGAGAATAGGCGTTTTTTAAGCGTTCTGCATTTGGCAAGCATAATAATCCCTGCCGGACTATTTTTTTGGCTTCATCGAATCGATTCAGCCTCTCTAGAATATCGGCCAGCAAAAGGTAGCTGTAGATATGATAAGGATCGATTCTCAGTTTCTCGCGCAAGGATTGCTCGGCGGATTTCCATTCACCCAAATTTGAAAAAGCGACCCCTAGAAGATATTTAGAGTCTTGAAAATGAGGTGCCCTCCTTTCAAGGGCCTGGAGTTGAGAAACCGCGTTGGTATAGCTCTGATTTCTAATACTGGCTACGGCAAGATTATAGTCCAGCGAAGGAGAAGTGAAAAAAGGCGGACGTTCAGGCTGGGGTTGCCCCTGGTAAATCTGACTTTGGAACCAGGACAAATAGATGACCTCATAGGCGCAAACGGCGATCCATAGGCTAAGAAGAATTATTCCAAGTTGAGTGATTTTAGTGGTTTTAAGCAAAGGCCAGTTCCACAGCGGCCAGGAGAGAGTCTGTCCCGCAGCCTGACCTAGAAGAAAAAACAGAAAGGGGGCCGCAGGGATGCTCAGAGCATCAGGTGTAAATTGAAACTGAATCAGACCCAGCCCTAGGGGGAAAAACCCCGGACTCTTAAAGATAATCCATAGAGTAAATCCATAGAGTAAAAGACGCAAAACGGCCCCGGCCCACCCATAGCTGTAGAGATGATAAACCCAGTCATTATGAGGGTGAAACTGGTTTCTTGAGATTTTATTACGTGTTGTTTCACTCCCTAACATTGCACCAGAGTGGCGCTGGAACCCGGCGGGCCCCTGTCCTGTGGATGAGTGATTTTCCAGGGCCGTTTTGATCAAGACACGACGCACTTCAAGGGGCCTGAGGGTTTCGCCATGGGGTAGAAACGAGAGAAAAGCGATGCTTAGCACAGCCCCAAGGACTATGACCATAAAATTAAAACGGGGTGTAAATAGGAAGATCAGGCTTATCAGAAATAACCCCAGCCCAAGAGTGGAGCCGCTCTGAGCGACAGGCAATACAGCAAGCGCTGCAAACAAGATTCGTAGAGACAGAGAGCTCCCTTTTAAAGCAGCCGTTCCCAGGACATAAAAAAGGCACATAGGTGAGGGATTGGAAAAAAAAGATGGGAAATAATGCGTCAGCCCAAGAAATTCCTGGCCTGAGCTGTGGATTGGTTGATTCCACTCAAAGGGTAAAACCCCTGCTTTCTGAATGCTAAGAAAAACAAGAGCCAGAAAGGCTGAAATCAGAACAGGTATCTTAAGGTTTAAGCGTGGGTAAGAGTTTCCCAGGATGAAAAATAAAAGAGAAACAGCCTCCAGAAAAACATAGCGTCTTGAATCGGCCTCAATCCAGGGTAGAGAAATCAAGAGCCCCAGGCCGAAAACCAGGAAGATCAGCGACTCGCGCGACCGCACCCGCAGAAAAAAAACCAGGGCAGGCACTACCGCCAAACGCGCGAGAGATGGGTCAAAAAGCGGCCACCAAAGGCAAAAAAACAAACCAAGCAAAATCTGAAGAATCAAGAAACTATTATACCGCATAGCCAATAACCATCAGTAGTTAATCAAGAAGTCAGGAGTAAGAAGACAGAATTCAGAATGAAGAGAAAGATTTTTCCGACCATCTGAATGGATCCATCTTCCTCTTCTCTTTAATTTC
>CAZRLV010000190.1:0-7103 GCA_964600955.1 uncultured bacterium | reverse complement strand
AAAGCCTTCATCCGCTCCTGTAAAGGTATTAGAGATGGGGACTCCATCTCCGTCCTTGACCTGTACCACAAGAATCGGACTGGCATTTTCATCTGCGGCGATCTCAACAGTAACCGGAATGGTCAGGGGGTCTGTATTTTCACCCGAAACCGTAATTAAAGCCGTAACAGTGGCTGGTAATTGCCCCGTAATGGACTTTTTGAGCAGGTATTTATTGGCATAAACCCCAACTCTCGATGGAGTTGAACCAAACTCATCATGCTTTCTTAGTTTCAACCAGCTTAGACCATCTGGAGTTGAGTCATACTGCACTGAGATATTCATGCCCGTTATGGGGTCGGTTCCATTGCTGAGTAGGGTCAGTCTGCGAAATCCTACATCTTTTGGAAAGACCAGGCTTCTCGGAGCCGCATAGAAATCTGGTAAAATCAGGCCGGCATCATTAGCGGCTGCCTGTACAGCTGTCAGGGCATTTAGAAAACCCTTGCCGTAACTGCTGTCTGTACCAGCTGGTCCAAGATCTGTTGAATTATCCTCAAGAAATAGACGGACTTCCTGGGGTGTTAGACTTGGGTTGACGGCATAGACTAAGGCGGCGACACCCGCTACATGCGGAGCTGCCATAGAGGTTCCTTGCCATGCCTGGTACTCGTTGTTTTGAACCGTAGAGTAAATGCCGACTCCGGGGGCCCCCAGATCAATGGTAGCTCCACCGTAGTTGGAGAAATAGGCCAGACCCAGATCAGTATGCATGGCGGAAACACCAATACACTCATCATATCCCACTGGTGAATAGAATACTCGGTCCAGATCCACCCCGTCATTACCACCGGCACAGACCGGTAGAACACCTTCATCTAATGCTGCGGCCATGGCAGACTGGTAAGCAGGTGAAGCTCCAGCACCCCCCAGAGACATATTGATCACATGGGCCTTTTGAGCCGGGACCTGACCTGAACTATTGGGAAGTCCAGCGGCATATAAAATACCGTTATAGATGGCGGCTCCATCACAAGAGGAGGTAGCACAGACTCGAACGGGCATGATTTTCACATTCCAGTTCACGCCGACAACGCCAATTTCGTTATTGGACTTGGCACCGATGGTTCCAGCAACATGCCCTCCGTGGACATTGCCGCTGGTGACGAAAAAGTCCTGGTCCATGTCCACGAAGTCATATCCGGCAATCAGCTTGCCTGTAGGATCATTGAGCCCCGTTGATAGATCCTCGTGATAGGGGATACCGGTATCAAGAACGGCCACGATAATATCATTGGAGCCCTTGGTGGTTTCCCAGGCCTGAGGTAGGTTGATAGCATCGATATTCCACATGAATTCCTGGGCTCGCAAACTGTCATTTGAGTCTACCACTCCGGTGTGATAGACGTAGGATGCGTCGATACGGTCTGACTCGTAGCGTTCACGGTAAGTCTCAAGAGCTGCAATGGTTGTAAAGAGACCGGCAAAACGATCCGCCAATGCAGTCCTCGCGTCGTTGCTTCTAGAAGGGCTACGGCTTTGCCTTGGCATGGCAATATTGAGGGTTTCAATCCTGGGTCTGGCAATTCTGGAAGCACTAAGGCTATGACCAGAACCCAGGGCAACTGAGGAACCTACATTTTCTGGATTAATCTTGATCAACTTCCCAGGAGATACCGCAGAATGTCCACCCGTATAGAGTCCTTCAAAATACGAGAGGGACATGCCGATGTGACGCTCTGGATTTTCCAGTCTGGCTCCTGAATCGTTCTTAGGTTGATCCAGGCCAGCGCCATCAGCACCGGCTGACAGACTCAGATGGTAGTCCACAGCCGCAGGTCCGTTGATGTCAATCACATAGTTTCCATGACCCAAATCCAGGAAAGCCAGGACTCCATCCGTTTCCACAAAACGAGCCACCGGCTTGCGGCTGTCCCGATCCCAAACGGTCAGGGTCAAAGCTTCAGCGATGGGGGACGTGGCTTTAAGCTTCAAAACCATGGGATAGCGGCCAAAGATCTCAAATCCGTAGAGATCTCGGTCGCCTCCATTGCCTGAGATTTCGTAGTCCAGGCTACGACTCAAGCGACCCAGGTAATGATCCTCAAGTATTGTATTATTGGGCTCAATTTCTTCAACGCTAACGGCTGCGGAGTAGTCCAGTTTCTCAAGGCTGAGATGGACTTCATAATCTCCACCGGCAGGCTGATGATAAAGCACCAGGTCATAGCGGTGAGTTCCGCCAAGAACATTGATGGCAAAAACCTCGTAAGGGCTGCTGTGATCCCAGTAAAATTTCACCAATCGCCCTGATTGACGGTCAAAGAGCCCAACATCGGGTCTTTGTCCTGGAGCCTGAGCAAAACTCAGCTTCATCTGCGCGGCACCGGAAATCTCGAAAGAGAAGGAATCACGTGCATCGGATCCATTGGAACGAGTGCCCTTAAAGCTGAGGGAATCTCCACTGCCAACTCTGGCAAGACTGGGTACGGCGCGCATAATATTATTAGGTTCGGATTCGATGAAAGAGGTCGCCGTGGGTACCGGAAAGCCATCTACAGAGAGAATACCCTCACGAGTAGCCAGGGATGAATTGTCCAGAGTAATCACTACCGGACCTGCCTCTTCTGAGGCTCCAATAGGCTGGTAACTCTGATCATCGGCCTCGAGTTTGAGGAAGATATCATTTCTGGAGTTTACAAAATAGGCTCCGTCATCTGAGAAATACCAGCGGATCATATATCCGCTTCCCTCGGTGACCGAGAGGTCTCCCTCGACATGTGTAGGCTGAACAAAGGGGTTCTGGTCTCCAAAGATGGAAAACAGCATACGAATATCATTCTGATCCCCATCTGGGTCCACCAGGTCATACTGAAATTCCAGGTAACTTTGATTGACCACTTGGATCGTAGGCGTCAAAATTGTGATTTGAGGTCTGGAATGCGTACGGAAAATCGTAAAGTTGATATCTACAAGAACATCTGCAATTGGATCATCCCAGGCCGATCGCCCTAAAGCATCACTCAAGGTTACTTGCAAATTGACGGTTTCAGTCGTGTCCGGCATAGCAAAACTGGCCTGAATCATTCCATCTGCAGCATTACCGATAAAGGTAGCTGCAGCGTTGGCGGAAGCAACCAGACCGGTATAATTCAAACCGCCCCCGTTGGGATTCATGCCATGCAGGTCAATGGTAATCTCTGCCTGCTGGCCAGTCAGGTTCAATACCGCTCCATCTGCTGTAAGGCTTGTGGAAGATGCGGTTCCATCCAGGGTGATCTGAGTAATCTCAGGTATAGCTGTAAGAGGCTTCCACTGGTCGATGGCCTTGAGCTTGACGAGCTTAGTCGTGAAAAGCCCGTTAGCCACGGTTGCTAGCATGTCGATGTCATAGTTTCCCTCACCTGTGAGAGTAAAGGAGCTTGATCCTGTGACCGCGGTGACTGCTGACTCTGCACCTTGAGACACACCCAGGTCATAGACTGGATTTCCGCCGTCAGCGACGCTATCCTTGGAGAGGTTAATCTGCGTCAGGCCATAGAGATGGGCATTGGGTAGATTAGGCTCCTGCTCATTTAAGGAGTTGTCAAAGCTGAAATCAAAATTCAGGGTATCGGTTACAGAAGCATTGGTAGTGGCTTTATAAATCCACATACTGCTTGCCTCGTCATAGAATGGGTTGGCCAGACTTCCGGTATTTCCGCTATCGTCGATATTGCCCTTATTCGCATAAGTCAGCATCATGGAAACCGGGCTGAAAGCCGGGTAAATCCAGACTTCGACCCGCCTGGTCTCCGTCTTACTTGTGCTTTGATCCGTCACGGAGAGATAGATATAACTGACATACTTGTCTTCTATGTTTTGCAGCTCGGCCGCAGCGGAATTGACTTGGAATGAGAATACCGAAGAGGTGGAAGAGCTGTTGACAACCGTGAAGATATTGGTAGCCGGCGCCCAGGAGAACCCAATCGGATTGCGCAGATCCGCTCCGTCATGGTCCAGGGTGCGGCTATTGCTACCGTCAATTTCTCTAGTGGGCTGATCTCCCACAGAGATACGAATTTCTACCAGATCGGGGACATCACGAATCAAGGGCTTCCTCAGCAATGGAACAGCTTTGATGGTAACCTTCTCTACCGAGGTGGTCAGGTTCGCTTGACCGGAAGAGCCACCACTGTCGTGTACGGAAACAGTGAATTCAAACTCAACCAGATCTTCTTCAAACTCAGGCAGAGTAATAATGGCCTGATCCATGGCCTCAACATGAGCACCTGAGGGTGACAGGAAGATGCTTTCAACGGCAGGACCACCCGTCTGGGCGTACTCAAAGTTCAGAAACTTACCAATTCGGCTATAGGAATTGGACAGATCCAGGGTGAAGGTATCCGTAGAGCGGTAGAACACGCGCTCAGGACTCTTCTTGACGATGATGATGGGTGGCGTTGTGCCGGGGATCAAACGCACAGAAACCGTATCCGTTGTTGTTCCCGTAGAATCACTAACTTCGAGGGTAAACTCAAGCTTTCCTTCGTAAGGGTATTAAGAGGGAACTATAGAAAATGTGGCAGTTGCCTGGTTCGCGTTGGTTAGAGAAAGGGTTGCGTCCGTAACATAGGATGTGCCACTCCAGGAATAGTTAAGGTTTTCACCGGCGTAGCTAAAGGATCCGCTTGCATCCAGGGAAATTTGGAAGGAGTTACCTCCGTTTTGAAGGAGTTCCTCTACCTGGTTTTCACCAGTGAAGGCAAAGGGCTTGCGCTTGTCCTGAACAATAATTTTAACCGTATCACTTTTCACCTGCCCAGGGGTAAGGGTGTCTGTGACTTTGAGGGTCAACTCAAACTCTCCCTCTGAAGTTGAGCCAAACATGGGCTCACTGGCTGTTGGATCATCCAGGTTTGTAGAAGGACTCCATTCATAGGCCTGGATTCCCTTCGGAGCGTAGGAATAATTCTCCAGTTTGTAGTTATAGCCTGAAGTGGTGGGTACGAGTGCGTCGAGTCCAGCATCCGCATGAATGGGGGGTTTGGCTCGAAAGAACTTCTTTACAGAAGCGGTATCTGAAAGGGTGACCCCGGAAGCCGTATAGGTCACCGTCAGATCGAACTCATAGGCTCCCACAGCGGGCGCTGTGAAGCTTGTGATCGAGGTTTCTTCATCGTCAGCTTCCAGGCTGGTGGCTGGGATGGCCGGCTCCGTGGTTGGAAAAGACGTAACTTTCCAGAGGAAGTTAAGCTCTCCACCTGCCGAATCATCAGGAATATAGGACTGACTACCATCCAGGCTAATTGGCTTGCCCAGGACCACCTCCTCAAAGAAGCCTGCATGTGCGATAGGCGGCAGGAATTCATAGAAGACATAACGGTTCGTCATCGTATTGGAGAGACTTCCGTTTGCCGGGTTTTCAACAACCAGAGTAATGATTCTGGCGCTTCCTGAAGGATGCTCCAGATTCACTTCCAAGGGCTCGGTTTCAATAGCAAAGTCAATACGCTCAAATTCGATTTCTGTGGTGGATGTAGTGGTGTCAAAAGAGAGAGTGGATACCGCTGGATTTTCATGAATCACGGTCCAGTGATAAATAAAACTGGTGGCCGTGGGCATAAGCGGATCATAGGTGCTGTCCGCATTGAGAGTGAGGGTATATTCATCCGATGTCATGCGGATGTTTTCTCCCTCTCCAAAATTAACATAGAGTACCGGGTTTTGAGGGAATTGAGTCTGCATTAAAAACTCAATATCATCCCGGCTCATATTTTGGCTGACCTCCTCAAAGAGATCGAAGGCAATACTATGATTTTCCTCCTGGTTGAGAATATTCACAATTAAGTCCTTACGGTTGATTTCATTTCCATCCGTGGCTTTGTCAATCACATCCGTAAAGTCGATTTGAGCTGTGGCTCCGGGGTTACTTCCCAGTTGGTTTTCAAGCTCTTTGATCAGACCGATCAGGGCAACGGTACCCCCTGTTGAACCCGCGCTGGCCTTAAGCGATTCAGCCAGCATTTCATTCAGTAGATCATTATCAACGGTATTGTTGGCCAGGGTCTTAAGTGTGGCATTAGCGCTCTTAAGCTTGTTCAGATAATTGTCCAGATCTGCGATATCAGCCAAATCCGTAGACAGTGAATTGGCAGTGGCTGCCTGCTGGTCAGCCAGCAAAGCATTGGCCTTTCCTAGTATTGCGGCCAGATCAAGAGCTGCTTGCGTGTTATTAGCAATGGCTAGCAAAAACGCGTCTGAGACCGCTATAGCTTCTGACATGAGAAATGCCAGGGTCTCCTGGGCCTCAGCACAACTTGTGGGGCTGAGTAGGGCTGGAGAGGACAGAGCTTGAGTCAGACTGTCCAGACGAGCCTGCCCCTCAAACTCAATAGCCGAACCCGTGGTGGCCTGAGTGATCCCGATCGTGTTTTCAAGGATATTGGAAATTGTCACGGTAAAATCACCTGGAACACAGGTGTTATTGGGATCCACAGGACCTCCTGGAACGCCGTCTGTCCCTGGAATACCCACCTTCAATAGTTTGTCGATCATGGTATCCACAATATTTTGCAGATCACTACCGTCTTCTGTGGTTTTTCTTTGCAGGATTAGATCCTTCAACGGGAACATGGATTGAATCAGTGCGTCCTGATTGTCCGTTGTAAATCCGAGGGGTGTAGGATCACCGTACTCAAAAAGGTCCACAAAAACGGTTTCCATATTTAGTGTCGTAGTATTGGAGTTGAGTCCGTTGGTTGAGAACAGACCTAGAATGCGATCAATAAAGCCGTCATTTCCATGAAAATAATCCGGATCATCGGCCGCGCTGGAAGTATAACCATTGTCCAGAGCGTTTTTCATGGCATCCAAATCAAGAGTAGAACTATCTGGAATGAGGTCATAGAAGGCCTCGGTCTTAAAATCCGGATTGGAAAGCACGCGAATAAAGGCATAGAGGTAGATTGTTCTTTCATCTAAGTTGAAGTTCCAGTTGGCAAGAGCATCTGGAGTAGCGTTAGCTACAGCTTGAGAATGATCGTCCACATCCAGTCCGGCAGCGAATTGACCACTGTTGAAACGAGCCTCTAGAACACTATTCTCAAGAATTCTGGCCTCAGCGGTTGCATCGATGCGCAGGG
>CAZRLV010000189.1:0-7128 GCA_964600955.1 uncultured bacterium | reverse complement strand
TTTTCTGAGAAGATCGGTCCACTATCCCAGACCAAAGCCCAAGCCTGACAATAATAAACCAGCTTCTGAAGCTTCATGGTGGTCATCATGCCTTGGCGCTTCAGAATATAGTCTGCAACATCAAAAACATTCGACATTTTCAACCCCCACTCGATAAAAAAGCCCATAAACCGGGCTGTAGCAAGACTCTGCCACACCTATATTATCGACGATTTTAGGCCGTCTGACAATACCGAGACATTGTATTAGGTATCCGAGGAATCGCATAGATTTTGTTTTTCAAAGTAATTTAACCGGTGGTTTCGATTAGATTTTAGGACGAAAAAGCTTCTCTGTTATTGTGGGCTTGGATGCAATGCGTCTTTTATTTTTTGGGAGCGTCCTTCAAAAAAGCGGGAATTTTTGCGGGCATTTGAATAATCTGGTCGGTCTCGCAAAGTGTGACCATATTCGCGACCAGCCGCCAGGTACTCCCTGGAAAAGCGCTCCATCACTGCCATATTATTGTGATAAACCGGATGATCCTCGAAATAGATGGCCCGGTGCAAGTGGTGCTTGGCACGTTCTACTTGCCGGATCTCAAAATAAAGATTGGCCAGATTATTATGAATTCCGGGGTCATCAGAACGAATACGCAAGGCCTGCATTAGATGTTTTCTGGCTTCTCCAAAGCGTTTTTGGTGAAGATTCAAATTGCCAAGATTATTATGGGCTGATGCAAAGGCCGGATTAATCTCCAATGCTTTGAGATAGGCTTGACGAGCTTTGGTGAGATCCAGTCGGTCATACCAAATATTTCCCAGATTATTCCAACTCACCGTGTCTTTGGGGTTTAGGTCCAATGCCTGTTCGTAATAGTGCAAGGCGCGGCTCCATTTGGTCCTTTCATAATGGCAGGCTCCTATACTGGCCCAGGCTTCATAGCGTTTTGGGTGGTGCTTTGCGCAGCGCTCATAAAAATCCATGGCTCCCAGGAATTCTGAGCGGGCAAAATAGACATCCCCCAGGGCCATTAAAGCCCCGAAATGATACGGGTCTATCTGAAGCGCCTTTTTAAAACATCCCTCGGCATCTCCGAGGCTCATCCCAAAGGCAAAATACAAATGTCCAAACTTGACCAAAAGACGCACATGATCAGCGCTTTTTTCCTCCACCTCATCCAAGGCCCTTTGCATCGATTCAAAAGCCCTCTCACGATCCTTTTGAACCAGGAAATGGCCTGCGCGATGCTCCCAATACTCTGCGCTACCATCACCCCCTAAGACAGAGACCGTCCCGGCCGCTGAAATGCCCGTAAAACAGAATAAGAAGAAAAAAACTAGTGAGCGCATATTAAGGAAGATCGATCATAAAGAGAGTCTCTATTAGGAGTTCCGGTATAATACAAACTCATGAACCTTTATTCTCAGGTCCAGGACTTCCCCACAATTCTAATTCGCCTACCCAATTGGGTGGGGGATATTGTGATGGCAACGCCCTCACTTCAGAATATTCGCATAGCGTTTCCCAACCATAAGCTCGTGATTACGGGCAAACCCTTCTGCCGGGATATTCTTCAGGCTAGCGGGCTGTTTGATGAATTTATTCCCCGTCCCAGCTCTGGAGAAGGCTTCCTGGCTTACCAGAACTATATTGCAACTCTTGCAAAGAAATCCCCATGCGCTGGAATGCTCCTCACAAATTCACTCTCATCCGCCCTGGATTTTTTCCTGGCTCGCATTCCCCTGCGCCTGGGCTATCAAAATGAGGGGCGCAGCATTTTTCTCACAGATGGGCTTGCGAGACAATCAGAGCCCATGGATCAATACTATGCAAGACTGACACAGGCCTTGGGTGCTGCGCCTGAAACTCGCGAACTTACGCTTGGATTGGATGAAAATACAGAGCGGGCCCTCAAGGTCGCTTCACAAAAACACGATTTCAATGAAAACGATGAGGTCATTGGGTTGAATCCAGGAGCTGGATTTGGAGAGTCCAAAAAATGGCCCAAAGAGTCTTTTGTAGAGCTAGCCAAGCGAATTCTTCAAGACTACCCCACAACCAAATTTTTTGTATTTGGGGGGCCAGGAGACGAAGATCGGGCCGATTTTATCAGTTCACAGATTGGTGAAAACGCCATCAATCTCTCACAAGAGTCTCCAGGCTTGCACCGTGTAAAAGGCTTTATAGAACGCACAAGCCTGTTTATCACCAATGACAGCGGCCTACGGTGGTATTCCGTAGCCTTAAAAAAACCCACCGTTGTGCTCTTTGGCCCTTCAGACCCCGAACTGACCCACTGCCATCTTGAGAACTACTACCCCCTGAGAAACCCAGTACCATGCTCCCCCTGCAAACACAGAATTTGCCCCATAGGGTTTGAATGTATGCTCGGCCTAACCCCAGAAAAGGTCATGAACAAAATCCGCGAAATCAAAGACAACCCAAAAAAATAACCTTTTAGAGCATCATGGCTTGGAGTTTTGAGTTGGAGAGGGGGGTTTCCTGGAGTTCATCAAGGGCTTTGGTCAGGCCCTGGGTCAGAGCGACGGGGTTACGATTACCGAGGCTTTCAGTGCTGCGGGCGGCACAAAAACTTGCCTTTTTCATAGCGGAAACGATCTCACCATCCTGGAGATAAAAAAACGCAAATGCCGCGTGAAATACATCCCCAGCCCCTGTGGTATCGATGGTTTTCACACCCCTCCAGGCGGGGATATGTAAAATCTCATGGTCTTGAACCCAAATACTGCCGCATTCCCCAAAGGTGATCATAAATTCACCCTGAATCTTGGAGCGCAATTCTTCAAAAACCTTGAAGCGACCTTGCGTTGGCTCCAGATCCAGAATTGTCTCGGAAGCGATGAAGAAATCTGCATGTTCCATCATGGCTGAAAGCGAGGGTCGTTGACGCTCGCCGTCGTAAACAATGAGAGTCTTTTTTGCCTTGTTTTTAATGATCTCCTCTAAATCTTCTGTGGATATTTCAGGATCTAGAATCAGACAGCGGGCGGTTTTTAGGATTTCTATGGGAAGCCTCAAGCTATGTGACGAGCTACCCGGCTCATAAAAAATCGTTCTTTCGCCGTTTCTTTCATCCACCAAAATAATGGCTTTGGGGGTTTTATAATTCTCCGGTCTTTGAATCCAACGTGTATCGACCCCAAAATCATGAAACTCCTTGAGAATCATCTCTCCGGGAGAATCTCGGCCCAGGTTGCCAATAAAAGCCGCCTTGCCCCCCAAAAGACTTACGGTCACAGCCGAAGTGGCAGCCTGTCCGCCTCCTGAGATCCGGCGCTCTAAGATCGGGTTTTTCCTGTTTTCCAGGGAACCCGAGGAAATTAGACAGGTTTCATCAAGACAACAGCGGCCCATGGCCACAAGATCATATCCGCCAGGGATAGAATTCACTTTTTTTGCTCCAGACTATCTTGACCGTCCCAAAAACTCCATGCGTGCAAAGGCTTGATAAACCACGCCCGGACTTACGTCTGGCAGGCGTTCATGTATATGGATCACCAAAGTCGCACCGGGGTCCAATGAGAGTTGGTCCGGCTCCACAGACAATTCTAAACTTCGTAAGGACGGAAAGAAAGGCGAAAAATCTGAAACCGGCACTCGAGATCGATTTTGCCCCTGAGTAATGGATAAACTTGCGCTTCTTTTTAAATACTCTCGGGTCTCCAGAGACAGGTCTGAGCCAAAAACAATCTGCAAGTTAAATTTGGCTTCTGGAAATGGAAAGGGCATCACTCCACCCGGACCGCCCTTTTGATACAGGGTGACTCTTTTTGAACCTTCAATCAAAGCAACGGACTGAACCCTGTTTTGCAGAACTTTTGGCAGAGCTGCAACCCCTGTTGGCAGAGAAGTCTGAGTCTCGCTGGCCACCCATGGCTCAGGAAGAAAAAGACTGAAAAGATCCCTCTCCCAGGGTTGGCGCTTTTCTGGCATGCGATGCGCCATGGGTTGGTACTCCTCAGAATAGCGGCGCAGACGTCCCTCGGAGTCCACACCGACCTGATCCAAGTCGGATTTTAACCCCTCCAGGTTGTCCAGATTTTCAATTCTGAGCCGATAAATTTCCTCACGCGTTTCATGAAACTCCTCAAATGTTTGACGACGCAGATCCCTGTAGCTTCTCGTCTGCTCCAGATAGCGGGTTGCCAAAGCGGCCTTTTTTGGATTGAAAGCAGGAAGATCAATAACATCTCCATTATTTACCAGGGTTCCCAGGGCCACATCCATTTTTATGCCGTCTTGATGGATACGTAGTCTCAACGGACCCTCATCAAAATTCCCTTGAAATCGAAAAGGGATTTGAGCTCCATGCGAATCCTCTTCAAAAACATCTTTTTGAAGAGGCTCGCCCTCTTCGGTAATGAGTTCTATTTCGACTCCAGAACCAACCCCGGAGTCTGCCTGGGAGCTCACCGATTCAAATTGCGGCAAGGAATCCAATCCGGGAATTGAACCCAGGCTTTTTTGCGTGGGGTCTGTCATGACCACACCCTGAATAACCGTGAGAGGAGACTCCCCCTGGAGAAAGGAAAGATCAGGAACCTGACCCGTTGTGCATCCAATTAACCCAAGAGTCACCACCCCTCCCAGGACCCAAAATACTAGTGTTTTCAGATCAAAGCGCATTAAATTCTAAATCGTACTGAGAAGCCGACATTCCAGCCTGCCATACGAATTCGACCATAACCAAAGGGGTCCGGGCCGGGATATTTAAAGTCATTAGCAAAGGTATAGGACAGATGCAAAACCAGAGGTTGTTTGATGACGGGGAGTTTCTTGATGACTCCCACTGCGCCCCCTAAGGTTAAATAGGGCCGTAGAGCGGCGCCTCTTTCGTTACCATATTGTTTGAAAAAATCTTTGAATCCCGAATTGGGATGAAAATACCGAACCCCTGCTCGCCCCTGAAAAAACAGCCGTTTCTTGGCGTATTGACGATAGCCCGCGCTTAAATCAAGGCTTTTGAGCTTCATAAAGTCTGAAGGGGAGCGCATTTCCAGGGGCACATAAGTAGCCCCGTAAGACAGAGTCCGCTTTTCATCTAAGCGACGCACATAGGACGTGGTGTTTGAGACTCGGCGCTTAAACCCGTTAAATTTCACCAGTCTCAAGTGCAAAGGCTTAAATCCCGTGGCTTTTTTCTTGCCTTTGCGAAAGGCTCCGAGAGGGTCCGTTCTAAAAAGCAGATTTCGAAGAGCCCTCAGAGTTTTTTTAAGTCGACCATGGCTTTTTTTCTTTTCGATAGACTTTTTTTTCTCAGAAACCAGGGGTGAGGTCTCAACCTTGGTTTTTTCCAAACCCAGCCAGGAATTAGCTTTTTCAAAAAGGGGATCGCGCTTGATAGAGCCGTCTTGAGAGAACGCTGAAACAACAAAAATAATAAAAAAAAGAGCTGTTTTGTTGAAACACCGCACCCCCATATCGTAGTTATCGGCAATCCCGGAAAATCATTGAGAATTCAATCCTCCTGTGCCAAAATGCCCCCTATGAGTAAAGCCCCTAAATCCACCACAGAACACGGTAATTTTGATGAAGTTGAAAAGTCCATGGAAGAGTGGATGGTTTCTCATCCGCGAGAAGTCATCAAAGAACGCACGGCTTTTTTGGAAAAACTCAATAAGAAGCGCTGTAGCTATGGAGAGGGTACGACCCTACCCATTTCGCTCACACCGGTTTTTCTAAAAGACGCCTCGGTCAAGTTAATTGCCAAGGTCGCCGAAACCCTGGATCATGCTCTTGACAAGGTCATCAACGCCTATGGCACCGATGCCAGAGTGCGTTCTTATTTTCCCTATCTTGATATCCCCGAGGAGTGGGTCAACTGGGATCCGGGCTATAGTAAGCCCACGGTGATTAACCGTCATGACGCACTTTTCGATGGTAAAAACCTGCAGTTCATAGAATTTAATACAGATATGCCAGGTGGACGGGGCTGGATTGGGATTTATGAAGAGCTGATGGCCGAGCAGGGCCATTGCAAAGAATTGATCGAGCGCTTTGTAAACCCCAAGCGTCCCCATGTTCTCAAAGAGTTCCTGGGCAGCTTATTGAGTTGCTATCAAGAATACGGGGGCAAGAAAAAACGCCCGCGCATTGGGCTTACCTCGTTTAAGAGTTATCTCGTAGGTTCTGATGCTGAGATCGTGCGCGACTATATGATCGAGCATGGATTCGAGGCTAATTTTCTAGACCCCAGAGATCTGGAATACGTTGGGGGCAAGCTGGTTTCCAATCGCATTCAATTTGATATCGTCAATCTCGCCATTCGTTTTGTCTTTTTCAAGCGCTACCCGAGAGAACTGAAAGACTTTCTGGATGCCATCCGCGACCGTGCAGTTTGTGCTGTCAACCCCTTTCGGGCCATCATCGGAGCTCATAAAGAAATCATGGCCCTCATGACCAATGAAGAAAACCATGACCTTTTCACCCGTGAAGAAGCCGCCACCATCAAAAAGCATGTGCCCTGGACCCGCAAGCTCGACGAAACCATCACCATGTCCCCGGAAGGCACGGATATCTCCCTGCATCAATATCTCATCCGAAATAAAGAAACCATGGTCATCAAGCCTACAGGCGGTGCCGGAGGACAGGATGTCTTCGTGGGTAAATTCACCGAAAAAGACAAATGGGAAGCCGTGGTAGATAATTGTATGGGCTGTTCCTGGTGGATTGCTCAAAAAGCCTTTGAAGTCCCGGAATACGATTTTCTGACCTTACATGAGGGCAAGGTCATCCGAGAAAAGAAAAATCTCAATCTCAACCCCTATGTCTTCAACGGAAAATACACCGGCATGCTAGGCCGCGCCTCAAGGTCCAAAGTCGTCAATGTCTCCTCAGGAGGCGGCGGCCTCATCCCCATCTTCCCCCTCAAACCCGGGGTAGATTGATTCGATGTTGAAGAAGGAACTAGAGGAATCATCGGAATGGGGGAAGGAAAAAATAGTCGCCATCTTCTGCTTCCACCTCCCCGCTCTTTTCTTATTCTATAGTTCTCTAGTTCCGATAGTTCTTTAGTTCTCTATTTTTGTCATCCTACGACTTGATCGGGGGATCCATCTTTAAGGAAATGGGGTTCATTGATCAAGTGCATTGCAGCGGGTCCTGACCCCGGACATCACCCCGTGT
>CAZRLV010000188.1:0-7131 GCA_964600955.1 uncultured bacterium | reverse complement strand
GATTCAATAAATCTCATTCCGCCGCCTACGGTCTCATCTGTTATCAGACGACCTTTCTCAAGACTCACTACCCCCAGGAATTCATGGCCGCAGCATTAACGGATAAAATTGGTTCCCAAAACCAGCAAGAGCATGTCAAGGCCTTGATCGATGATTGTGAGCGTATGGGAATTGAGATTCGCCCCCCGGATGTCAATCATTCTACGATTCAGTTTGGCGTGGATGGAGACGCGATTATCTTTGGCTTAGGGGCTGTAAAAGACGTTGGAGAGAAAGCAACTTCTGCCATTGAAAAGGCAAGAAATCCGGGAGGATTCACGTCTTTTAGAGATTTTTGCTATAGCGTGGATTTGTTCACTGTCAATAAAAAGGTGATTGAATCTCTGGTTCGAGTAGGAGCTCTCGATGGAATTGCGGGCAATCGCGACCAGAAGCTCAAGGTTATTGAGTCAACGATCCATGAGGGGCAGGAGCTGCAAAAAAATCGCAAATCGGGCCAGAAATTCTTATTTGAAGCCGGTCAAAAAACCCGAGACTTCAATGATGACTTTGATGCAGATATTGAGGCTTCGCGAGTCGAACATCTGGTTTGGGAAAAGGAATTAACGGGAGTTTATTTTTCAGGACATCCTCTCGATGAATACAGAACTTTGATTGACCATTGCAATGCCAACCGCTGCAGGGAACTCAGCGAGGTTGTGGACGGCACTCAAATGCTTTTGGGTGGCATCATTTCAGGGTTTCGCAGAAGGGTCACCAAGAACGGCGAGGATTGGATTACTTTCCGGCTTTCAGACTACTCAGGGACCGTGGACTGTGTTGTTTTTGCCGGTCAGTTTAAAAAGGTGACGTTTAAGGTTTTAAATGATCAGGTTGTCTATGTTCAGGGTGAGCGTAAAATTCAGCAGTATAACGGAAAACCGCAGATCATTATCAATTCCATGGAGTGTGCTGATTTTCTGCATGAAAGTGTAAAGTGGAAGCTGCAGGTGCAGGTCCATCTTCAGGGGCCAAATCTAAAAAAAGAGCTTGTTGACGGCTTTCGACAGATTGCTTCAAAGCATGGTGGCAAGCATGGCCTGCAACTCTATTATCAGTGTCAGGGATATCAGGTGGAACTGAGATTACCGGACGAGTTTAAAATCAAGCCGGATGTGAGCTGCATCCAGGAAATGGGAGAAATTCTGGGAACAGACCCTTTACGGTTTCAGATCACCCCTCCTGAAAGTCGCTTCTCTCATAGGCGCCGCCCACGCGGCCGCAGTTGAACCATTTTTCAAATCTGTCAAGTTGGGGCTCAGCTTTTGATTGCCCTTCTACTTCCCCAGTTGGTAAGATAACCTCGGAGTTCTGGGGCCTGGTTCAGGTTTCAGATCTGAGATTGGAATAAGGAAAAACATGGCTGCTGAAAAACGCGTAAGAATGGGGTGGTTTGGCACCAAGCGAAAGTCAGTGCCGGACGTGGCCACCAAATGTCTGGGTTGCGGGGAGGCCGTGTTCAATAAAGATCTTCTTAAAACGCTTTACGTCTGTCCTCATTGTGACAAGCATCTACAGATCCCCACAGATCTTAGAATTAAAACCCTTTGCGATCCTGACTCCTTTACTGAGATTAGCAAAGGCATCCTGCCCTTAGACCCTTTGAAATTCACCGATAGCAAGACTTATCAGGAAAGATTGGAACTCGCTCAGGAAAAAACCCATTGTGAAGAGGCTATTACCACGGGTACAGCCTCTATTGACGGCAACCCCGTGGTTTTAGGACTATTTAATTTTGACTTCATAGGTGGTTCCATGGGGTCTGTGGTGGGTGAAAAGATTTTGCGAGCCACGCAAAAATGTATTGAACTCCATATTCCCCTAATCATCTTTTCGTCTTCAGGTGGCGCCAGAATGCACGAGGGAATTCTCTCTCTGATGCAGATGGTAAAAACAGGCCAGGGAATCGCAGCTATGTCGCGCCAAAGAATTCCATTTATTTCTGTGCTTTGTGATCCTACAACCGGAGGAGTTACGGCTTCCTTTGCCATGCTGGGAGATGTAATTCTGGCTGAACCACAGGCTTTGATTGGGTTTGCGGGTCCGAGAGTCATTGAGCAGACGATTCATGAAACCCTGCCAGAGGGCTTTCAGACCTCTGAGTTTCTTTTGGAAAAAGGCCTAATAGACCGCATTGTACCTCGCGGTCAGATGCGCGATACTCTGAGTAGAATTCTCAGGTTTTTCAAAGAGCCCGATGGGAGTTATTATGGCACCCATTGAACCGCTTAGCTTTGAATCCAAGATCATCGACCTTGAGAATAAGATCGCAGATCTCAAACGATTGTCCGACGGTGAAACCCTGGATTTATCGAGTGAGATCAGTCGCCTTCAGGAAAAACTAGCGGATTTGCGCCAATGTGTCTACGAGGGAGTTAGCGCCTGGGAAATAACGCAGATAGCCCGCCATTCACAGCGTCCCTATACCCTTGATTATATCCAGGCTATCTTTGATGATTTTGTAGAGTTGCATGGGGGGCGTCAGTTTTACGATGATCATGCCATTGTGGGGGGACTGGCCAAGTTAAATGGTAGTCCCGTGGTGGTTATTGGACATCAAAAAGGTCGCGAGACAGAAGAAAAAATATTTAGAAACTTCGGCATGCCTCATCCCGAAGGATATCGTAAGGCTCTGCGTATTATGCAGTTTGCCAACAAGTTTGAACGCCCATTGATTCTATTTGTGGACACTCCAGGAGCTTATCCTGGAAAAGAGGCTGAAGAAAGAGGTCAGGGTGAGGCGATTGCGCGCAATATCTTTGAAATGAGCTTTCTACAATGCCCTATCATCGTAGTTGTCATTGGTGAGGGAGGCAGTGGGGGAGCCGTGGCTTTAGGCGTAGGGGACCGAGTATTGATGTTGGAAAATTCGATTTACTCTGTCATTTCTCCTGAGGGCTGTGCCTCAATTTTATGGAAGGATGTTTCGAAATCTGAGATGGCGGCCAAGGCTTTAAAGCTCACCTCAAGAGATCTGCTTGAACTAAAGGTTATTGATGAGGTCATCGCCGAGCCCATGGGAGGGGCCCACCGGGATTATGAAATGATGTTTTCCAATGTAAAAGCATCTATTGAAAAACATCTGCGGGAATTGCAAGAGATGGCGGGAGAAGATCGTGCCCAGGCTCGATTTGAGAGATACGCTCAAATTGGGGTGTTTGAAGAAAACCAGTAGTTTATGGCTGATCGAAGATTCAACAAGCTTAGGGGCAAGCGCAAGGCTAATACCAAGTTACCCTCAAAAAAGCTGGAGACCCCTGAATCTGACACTCTTGACAACCCGGTTCAGAGTTATCTCACAAACCTCAAGCAACTGAGTCTGATCGACAATAAAAAAGAGATTGAGCTAGCCAAAAAAATTGAGCAAGGAGACATAGCGGCCAAGCAAGAAATGGTGGAATCCAACCTGCGGCTGGTGGTCAATATCGCCAAAAAATATGTCAATCGCGGAATTTTATTTCTAGACTTGATTCAGGAAGGCAATATGGGGCTTCTGCGCTCCATTGAGAAATTCGATTATTCTCTGGGATTTAAGTTTTCCACCTATGCCACCTGGTGGATTCGTCAAGCCATCATAAGGGCGATTGCCGAGCAGCCCAGAATTGTACGCATACCCGTGCATGTCATGGAAACCCTCAATAAACTCAAACGCGCCAAGCGTGAGCTCATGGACGAATTTGGTAAAGACCCTAGCATCCCACAGCTGGCCAAAGAGACGGGTCTTAAAGAAGACCAGATCAAGAATCTCCTGCAAATGGTGCAGGAAACCATTTCCATCGAGCAGTCTTTAAGTGATTCAGATTCCTCCATTGGAGATTTCCTGGAAGACCCGCATGAGGAAGCTTCTCCCGAGGTTGTGGTTCTAAAAAAGGTTTTGAAAGATCAGATTAGCAAGGTCATGGACTGTTTATCGGACCGCGAGAAAATGATCATTCAGTTAAGATTTGGTTTAGATGACGGAGTTCCGCGCTCTCTATCCTGGATTGGGAAAATGATGGGAATTACACGCGAGCGAGTACGCCAAATTGAAAACCGCGCCATCAAGAAACTTCAAAACAACAAAGATGTTCTCAACCACCTGACAGATTTTTATAAATAAGGGAACTGTTCAGCTAAGCGAAGATAAATTTAATTACCTGAAAGAATAACAAATGAGGTTAGACTTCCGATGTTTGCTAGGAGTTATTGGATTGATCCTTGTTTTTATGGCGGGCTGTTCTTACAATGAAGATGAACGGGCAAGCAAAGCGGAGGCACCAAAAATGCAGGATGGCAAGATTGTAATGCCGGGCAGAAGCTCCATTCAGGGGCCGATTTCCGAAGTGATGAAAAAAAGGGTTGATCAGTGGATTCAGGAGAATAACCTGAACGAATATGGCGATCCGAAGACGACTCAGTATCTCGGTGGGACACCGCTTTTTGACGAGTTCACGGGCACGCAGCGTGATCGCTACGAATATATTCTTGAAAATCATCCTGAGCTTGGAACCCCCTGAGCTTAGGGTAAAGCGAACCTTTGGAGGTAAAATCATGAGGACCTTGATAACCTTATTTTTGCTAGCGGCAACCTCGTTACAGGCTGCGCCCTCATTTTCGGTCAAAGAACTTCCAAAACTTGCAGATTCGGTGGAAGCTCGCGGATTGATTCTGGACTTTAAGGATGATGTCTCCAAGGAGCAGGTGCACTCTTTCAAAGAAGTCTACGGGGTCAAATTGAAATGGATCAAGGGGTTTAAGGTCTTTGAAAAGCTGGCCGTTTTGAAGGGCATCACGAATCCTAAGCGTTGGGTTCAGAAGCTTTCACGATCCAAAATCCTCGAATCTATCGAGCCCAATTATGTTTTATCTATAACTACGGCTTCCAAGCGCCCGGTCAATCCTGACCCCAAAGACTTCAATGATCCCTTTTACCCTATTCAGTGGCATATGGCACAAATTGGTTTGTTTGGTGCCTCGCAGATCTCAAAAGGGGAGGGCGCCATTGTGGCGGTTGTCGACACGGGGGTGGCTTACGAAAACCATTCAGGTTTTACTCAGGCCCGCGACCTCAAAGATACGCGTTTTGTTTCTCCGCACAATTTTCTAAACGGCAGTGATCATGCCAATGATGACCACGGTCACGGAACCCATGTGGCCGGTACTATCGCTCAGTCTACCAATAATAAAATGGGGGTGGTGGGGATTGCCCCAGCGGCCAGGATTATGCCCCTGAAAGTTTTGGACGGCGCGGGCAGGGGTACGATTGCCGCCATTGCCGAAGCCATCAAGTATGCGGCTGACAACGGCGCCCATGTGATCAATATGAGTCTGGGTGGCCCTATGCCATCCAGAGCTTTGCGCAAGGCTTGTAAATACGCTTTGTCCAAAGGGTCCCTCCCGGTTTGTGCTGCGGGGAATTCCGGCAAATCTGTGGGCTATCCTGCCCGCTACCCTGAATGTATGGCTGTAAGCGCGGTTCAGTATGATGAGACCATTACCTTTTATTCCAGTCGGGGTCCTGAGATTGAAATTGCTGCTCCCGGTGGGAATATCCGCGTGGATCAAAACAAGGACGGCTATCCAGACGGAGTTTTGCAAAATACGATCTATAGTGATCAACCTGCCAAAGATGATTATATGCTCTTTATGGGAACCTCCATGGCCGCCCCTCATGTGGCTGGTGCGGCGGCGCTTTTGGTATCTGCGGGAGTGACTCATCCTGAACGGATTCGTGCTATTCTCAAGGAAAGTTCCCGAGCTAAAAAGAATTCCCAGGAATATGGTTCTGGATTGCTCGATGCCGAGGGCGCTCTAAAAACAGCTGTAGTGGACACCGGCTGGTATCGTCTTTTGGCGGCCTTGATTCTGGGAGTCTTATGTTTAAAGCGTCGAGTTCTGAGCCTCTTACACCCTCTTTCTCTCTTGGGTATTCTGGCCTTTGGTTCGGGGCTTTTTCCACTTGCGGGTGCCTTGTCCGTGGATAGCCTGAGCGGGGCCTTATGCAGACCCCTTCCAGAATGGGATATTCTGTTTTTTGGTGTGGGTGCCGGGAACCCGTTTTTTCGCTCGGCCTTATGGGCGTTGGTTTTGACAGGCTTCTTTTTTCACCTCAAAGCCCTGCGTCCGTTTTTGCAGGGTGCTGGCTTTGGGCTGGCGGGTTTTTTAATGGTTTCGGCCATGTTCCCTGCCGTGGATCTGGCCTATGTTCCTGAGGTTTTAAGCGGTGAATTCATTTGGTATCTGGTCAATGCTGGATTGGCCGGCTTTGTGGCTTTGCACTCAAATCCCCGGTCTGAGGAAAACGCCTAAGAGCTACGGCTTTTCTTAGATTTCCAGTGATTCTCGATGCCGCCAATGGTGTTGATTACTGCGTCCAAATCCGTGCAGGCTTTGGTTTCCAGCACTGTATAGGTACCGGTCTTTTTAATTCTTTGCAGGCTAAAGCCCGGTCCGTTTGGATTTTCTAGAACTTCATGAATGATTCCCAGTTTGCACTCACTATGAATATGAATTCGGTCCATAGCCGGAAGCTCGGTTTTATATTGCAAAGGCTGCATAATCTCATCCAGCCCCAGCTTGATCATGCCCTCGATCATAGTGGCCTGGATCAGTTCAACTCGCTCCTCAATGAGAGAGGATTGCAGTGATAAAAGCGTGCTCCAGTCCGCAAGAGCGAAGATATGCGGGTACAGCTCCTGGATTGAGGGTTCAAACTGCTGTAGCATGGAGGTTCCGTGTTTGCTCCAGAGTTCATCTTTTAGAGTTTTATTGAGTTTGAGGTCCATGAGTTCCCATCATTATACCATCCATCAGCTTCTGGGCCGGGTATCAGCTCGCATGATTTGTTCCTTGACCCTCACTGAGGCAAAGGTCCTTGGGGCTGAGAACCTTGAGGATCTACCAAGACCCTATGTGCTCATGATCAATCATTGCTCAGACTGGGACCCTATTATCATCTGGGCCTACTTCCCAGACACTATGAATTTCATGATCAAGGAGAGCCTGCATAAGGTTCCATTTTTCAAAGACATGAGCATTTTGGCCGGCAATATTCCTATAAGGCGCGACCTGGTAGATATTTCAGCCCTCAAACAAGCACTGCGACATCTTAAA
>CAZRLV010000187.1:0-7261 GCA_964600955.1 uncultured bacterium | reverse complement strand
TCTCTGAAGGGTTTCTTGAAAATCCTGATCCGTTGAATCACTGGAAACCCCGGAAAGAATCCTGGCCAGTTCATCCGTCCTTGAAGTCGAACGATTCTCGTCTTCAAGATTTGTTGGATCGTTAATCTCGCGAATCTTTCCAGCCAGGGAGCTAAACGGTGAACTGGTACTGGTAACCGCTACAAGAGATAACTGCGAAAATCCTTCCACATCAATCTCGCCTCGATGAATCACTGAGAGAATCTCAGAATCAAAGGAGCCCAGTCCGGCGTTTTCTTCACCCAGTTTGAGCAGGTCTGCTGGAACTCCCAGTTTGCCAGCCATCTCCAGGCCCAACAGGGCCACAGAAAGAGTTGATGTTTCCGAAATACGGGCATTTACCGAGTCCCCGCTTTCAGTTTCAAGGCTGCGCGAGATTTCATCGGGCAAAACCGACTTCAACTCCTGTCCAGAGTAAAGTTCCACTGAAAGAATCAGGTTTTCCACCTGGGCTGGGTGGGTTCGCAGGTAGGCTTCCTCGGCTGAGCTAAAGCGAATGGTATAGCTGACCGCGAGAAGATTTCCCTGGGAATCATAATTACAAATGACCGGGTTTTCCAAGGGGGTATTTAGAAGTTTTCCATCCAGTGAAAATGCCGCAGACCGACCAATAATTTTCCCCTGATCCAAAATGCTATCACAGGTGGCCTGACTTGCAATCGTGCTGGAAGCCGAGGATCTTGTAGAAAAACGCGAGGGAGATCGACGAGATCGGCTTGTGGATATTTGAGAGTAGTGGGTGGTAAAAGTGTAGTCGCCCCACCAATAACCAGGGATGCCTCGCCTACGGCTCCCGCCGGGGTAATAATCAGTGGACTCGAAGAGTTTACAAGCTTCGCTGCACTATCTTGAATGAGAAACCAATAGGCCAGGCCAGGCTCGATTATGCCAAGACCACCTTCCTGGCTAGCAGGTCTGAAAGACTCCCAAGCTCGCGAAGAATACCCCCAAACTTTAGCGATGTTTTCAATCTCGTGGTCAGAATCAATTCTTTCAGAGCCCAAAACCTCGTCTTTAATATTCAAGGTTGAAGTTTGATTAAATGAAACCAGAGCCCAGCCTGGCCGGTCAATCTTCAGGGAACTTGCCAAGCCCTCTGTGTTGATGGTGATAACCCCACCGGCACTACCCATCAAAAACCAATACCCTCGATTTTTCTCAAAATCTTCCAGGTTACTTGAGTCAGAACCCGGCTCAAATTTCTTCCACCCCCCATCATAGGACCAGATTTTTTCCAGAGTCCCGCTTAGATTATTAGCCAGGTATGAAGAAATATTGGTCTGTGACTCAACAGGGATAGAGACGAGATTCCATCCGGGATCCAGGTTTCTATCGAGAGAGAACGAGTGGCCAAGGCAGAGAAAGGCCAAGCCAATGAATATCCAAAATCGCCCTAGAATCATAGAAAAAAAGGGTGAAAAAAACCCTGAAGCGCACAACAAGATTCTAACCGAAAAAAGCTGATTCAGGAAGCCCTGGGGGGAAAAGATAAGAGGAAGATGGATCCCCTGGTCAAGCCAGAGGATGACAGGTTTTGGGGTTGAGGGTTGATGCGGCTGGGCTTCTACCTTCCTCGCATACCTGAATTCTTGATTCTTGATTTTAAGATGGATTCTGAATGTAGAGTTGAGGCATGCCTTATCCGAGGATGACGGGTTTTGAGTAGCTGAGAAACTGGGTTGAGGCGGTGGATTTACAAAGATGCTAGGCAAAAGTAAGGGAAGTAGTTTAATCTGACGCAGTTCCAATCCTTGTCTATGAATAAAAAATCAGCTCTTCTCACCTTTTATACCCTGATTCTTTGTTTCTGGGCATGGTTTTTTCAATCTCAGGGTGGGTTTTCACTGGTGGAACGCCATTGGTATCTGCCTTTGACCATGGTCTTTGGTTCTTTTGTGGCGGGTGCCACAAGTGAGGGCGGCGGGGCCATAGCCTTTCCGGTTTTGACCCTGGTGCTCTCAATCTCACCTACCATCGCCAGGGATTTTTCCCTGCTGATTCAATCGGTGGGAATGAGTGCCGCCAGCTTATGGATCTGGAAACTGGAAATTCCCGTGGAGCGGCGTGCCATTTTATACGGAACTTTGGGTGGTAGCCTGGGGATTTTTATCGGTCTGGTATGGGTCCAGGGGATTTTCTCGGCGGCCTATATCAAGATGTTTTTCGTCTCTACCTGGCTGGCCTTCGGGTGGGTGCTTCTGGCCCAAAGAAAAATTGATCAAAGCTGTATTCGCACAAAGCTCCCAAGCCTTACGGGGTCCAAGCGATTCCTGCTTCTTTTTTGTTCTGTGCTAGGTGGCATAGTTTCATCGCTTACCGGCAGTGGGCTTGATATTTTCATGTTCAGTGTTCTAACCCTATATTTTCGGGTCTGTGAAAAAGTGGCCACCCCAACCAGTGTTGTACTCATGGCTTTCAATTCCATCATTGGTGTGGGGCTAAGCTTGGGGCTTGGTAATCTTGGAATTGGCTCCCTGGAGTCTGCCGATCCCTTGGCTATTCAATTTTGGCTCACCTGTGTCCCCGTAGTCATCATAGGGGCTCCCTTAGGAGCTTTTTTTATTAAGAACAAGAGCCGGGACTTCATTGTAGGGCTATTGCTTTGTTCCATCGTCTTGCAATTTGGCGCAGGGATTTTGATTGTCCCCCATGACAGCATGTTATTACTCTTTGATCTTTGCGTATTTTTGGTCGCCTTTTTGCTCTTTAGAAAAATAAAATCTCTGGCAGAAGTTCCCTATTCAAACTCCAAACCCTGCTCCGCTTCCTGAAGAGTTTGCTCAAGCATAGATGCAGCCTTCTCCTTCATACCAGCCTTGCGATAAGCCTTAAGCAAATCGGTACGCAGTTTGACCTGAAACATGGAAGGAATATCCTCTTTTTTTGCGATTTCAAAAGCCTCTTCCAAAACCTTTACCGCCTCCTCGAATTTTTTTTGCTTCATGAAGATTTTCCCAATTTCCATTTTGGAATGTAGTTTCACTGCTTTTAGAAATGGCGGAGCCGAAGAAAACGAAGCGGGAACCTTCAGTCTTGAGCGTTTACTTAAAACCTCAATCGCCTTGTCCCAGTTCTTTTCACGCATATACATCTTGGCAACTTCATGACTGGTATGCAGATACTGCACCACCTTTTGGGCTTTTGTCGACTCTCCTTCGGGGAGGGACTCAAGAAAGGATCGAACCTTTTCCTGCATACGCTGCCGTTCCATTTTTCCTTCTCCACGCCTTTTCAGACGACGTTTTCGACGCCCCTTGCGTCCCTGGCGCAACTCCCCATCCGCACCCATGGCTGTGCGGTCATGATTGAACTGCCGATCGTCACCAGAAGCCCCGTAACTTGCCGAAACCATCACCCCAATCATCCAAATCAAGAACCCCAAAGTTTTCATCACAGACCTCCACAATTCATAAATTACGATAGGACAGATCAAAAGCTTGATCAGCGGTCTCCTCCAACCACAGAGAAATCTCATCCCCCGTCGACCACAGAACCTGGGAGTCCTCCACAAGATCCTGACCAGAGCTCACCTCTTCCAGATAAGAAAATTCCTCATCCAAAATCACTTCATTCGAAACCCCGGCGGCCAAACTAAAAGCTGTTTCTTCACTAGCGGGTTCCCATAGATTTTCTGAGGGTGCTGGCCATAAAAAGAACAACGCCACGATACAGGCAGAAAGCCCCAAACCCACTTTCATAGGCAAATATGGCTTCTTCACCTCCAAAGCTTGAACTTTGAAAAGCTGCTCCAATTTTGAGATTTTCATGGCTTCGCGATCGCAGTCCGCACAATTGCGTAAATGCTCCTGCACCGACAGCGGATAATCTCCTAGCCGATTTTCATAAACTATTTTTTTAGCCGTATCACAATCCATTTTTAAAACCCTATAAATAATCCCTTAAACTATGCATCAGCTTTTTGCGCCCCCGATGCAAAATTACCTTCACATTGGAAACACTCAAACCCAGAGCATCGGCAATCTCTTGTTGCGGGAGTTCTTCATAAACCGTAAGAATAAAAACACTACGCTCGCGCTCATCCAAACTATCCAGAGCCATGCGAAAGTCCTCCTGTAACGGAATGAACGATTCAAAATCTCCTTTGAATCGGGATGACCATTCCAGCACGATGCGGCGCAAACTCTCCATTGCCGTGCGCTTGCGGCGTAAGATTTCAAGATTCTTGCGTACAGCAATGGAGGTCACCCAGGTGGAAAAACTCGAGCGCCCTTCAAATTGTTCCGCTTTTTCCAAAACCTGCACCAAGGTTTCCGAAACTGCATCCTCAGCATCCGTAAAGTTTTTCTGATATTTGAGACTCAGATTCATTAGCTTCCGCCTGAGATCTGGATACTGAGATTCCAGGATTTCAATTACCCCGGAAGAAGATCCGGATCTTTCATAGACCGGCACCATACAATAGATTAAGATGATTAATTAGAGATTCAGGTTACAAAATTTTCAGGATTTTTTAACGAGATCCATCCTTCGTTCACATGGCTACAAGAATTCGGACCCGCGGAAAGCCTATTGCTCTGCTGACGGACTTTGGCGCACAAGACGCTTATGTGGGAACCATGAAAGGCGTCATCCACAGCTATAATCCTACAGCAGCCATCCTAGACCTTTGCCATGAAGTTTGTCCTCAGGATATCATCCACGGCCAGGTCCTGCTACAGGATAACTACGCATACTTCCCCCCAAAATCAATCTTTTGCTGTGTCATTGATCCTGAGGTCGGTACCGATCGAAAATGCCTGCTGTTGCAATGGCAGGGGTTCAGCTTTATCGGACCGGATAATGGACTGTTCACCTTCATTTTGCAAAAAAACCCGGCACCCAAGGTCTTTGTGCTCCCGATTGCACCCAATTCCTCGCACACATTTCATGGGCGCGATGTTATGGCTCCCGCTGCAGCCAAACTCTCGCGCGAAGACCGCTTTATTAAATCTCTTGAGCCCATCGAGGCGCAAGAGTGCAGAATTCTGCCTGTGCCATCTCCAAAAAATGAAGGCGGTTTACTAAACGGTGAAATTCTCTATTGGGATCATTTTGGAAACCTGGTCACAAATATCAAACGTGAAGAACTCCCACCAAAGTTTAGTGTCTTTTATGATAACGAGGAACTCCCTCTGGTCAAAACATATGACGAAATGCTGCCACGACGTCTCTACAGTATTTTGGGCAGTTCAAACCGACTGGAGATTTCAGCCAAAAACGCCTCAGCCAAATCAGTGACCAGCCTCGAAAAATCCCAATGGAAACCCATAGTTGTGAAAAAAGGTTAAAACTCTTAGTCTTTCTTCTGGAAAACACTGATGCGGGCCAGCCCATATTTTCGGGTTTTCACATGGACTAATGTCCCTAAAGATTCGGGGACTTCGGGCAAGCTGTGACGACTATGCTCTAGCAAAAGCAAGCCTTGATCGGCTACGGCAGAGTCCATGGGTAAGGAATCAAGCCCTACGCGAATGAATAAATCATAAGGCGGGTCACAATAAACAATATCAGACTGAACACCTCGCTCAAGAAAAAGCTGAAACCTCTCTTTATATAACCGAAATTTCTGGTCCGCTCCCAAACGGTTTTCCACCTCTTCGAGATTTTGGTGGATGATGTCCACACAACGCGGCTCAGATTCAACAAACCTCACCTCAGACGCACCTCTTGAAATAGCCTCGATTCCCATGGAGCCACTGCCCGAACAAAGATCCGTAAAGGTTTTTCCGATCAAAACCTGACCCAGGAAATTAAAGACAGCCTCGCGCACACTCGACTTTGTGGGGCGCATCCGATCCCCGGAAGGCGTAATGATCCTCATGCCCTTTAAAAGACCCGTATTAACCTTCATACAGGATCAGGGTTCGATATGGGTCATCATGCGTGGGAAGGGTATGGTTTCACGGACATGGGCAGCCCCCGAAAGAAAACCAACAATTCTCTCAAGCCCCATGCCAAATCCGCTATGAACATAAGTCCCATAACGTCGCAGGTCAAGATACCATTGAAAGGACTCCGGACTCAGTCCAAAGTCGATTATCTTCTGTTGCAATACGTCCAGATCGTCTTCTCTTTGGGAGGCACCAATAATCTCACCATAGCCAGGAACCAAAAGATCATTGCATAGAACCCGATCCGGATTTTCCGGGTGGGTTTTCATATAAAAGGCCTTGGCCTCTTTGGGGTAGTTCATCACAAATACAGGAACATCAAATTCTTCTGTGAGCAGCATCTCATCAGCGGCACCCAGATCTTTGCCGCGTGTGATTTCGCTCCCCTTACCTTGAATCAGATCCACAGCCTCATCATAGGTTAAGCGCTTGAAGGGCTTTAAACAGGCTTCAAGAACGCTGAGGTCTCGCTTTAAGGTCTTTAATTGCAGCGGACAGCGCTCTAAAACATGGGCCACAAGAGCCTGAACCAGATCCTCTTGAATCTTCATATTTTCCAAACTATCCGCAAATGCCACTTCAGCCTCAAGCATCCAAAATTCTGTTAGATGTCGGCGGGTTTTGGATTTCTCAGCGCGAAAGGTGGGACCGAAGCAATAGACTTTACCATGAGCGGCGGCTGTAGCCTCCAGATATAGCTGTCCGGTTTGGGCCAGGTAGGCAGAGCCCATATCAAAATACTCTGTCGAAAATAAAGTGGACCCTTCTTCTCCAATGGTGCCGGTCAGAATCGGGGAATCGGTACATAAGTAATCACGGTCGTAGAAAAATTTACGGGCTGCCCAGATCACCTCATTGCGAATCTGCAAGATGGCTCGCTGATTTCTCGATCTCAGCCAAAGATGCCTTCTCTTAAGCAAAAAATCAGGCCCATGCTCTTTTTTGGTGATGGGATATTCCCTGGCAATCTGCAGGGGCTTAATTTCACGTACGAGAACTTCACAACCCGTCACGGACTTGGGGTGCTCCACCACAAGGCCGCGGACTTCGATGGAACTCTCTTGAGTCAAGGCCGCAGCAGCTTCCCAGGCAGCCTCTCCCGAATCTTCGAGCGTAACAATTCCCTGGACTGTGGCAGTACCGTCACGCAGCTCTAGAAACTGGATTTTCTTGCTTCCACGCTGATTAAACAACCAACCCTGGAGCCAAATCTCCTGACCCAGAAACTCTTTAATTTCTTTAAACCAGACTTTAGACATTTTTCAACTAATACGCCTTTGGCTCACCTGTGTCCCCGTAGTCATCATAGGGGCTCCCTTAGGAGCTTTTTT
>CAZRLV010000186.1:0-7273 GCA_964600955.1 uncultured bacterium | reverse complement strand
TTTAAAAACTACGCATTGGCCAGGGAGTATTATCAAAATGATTTGGACTGGGAGCGGGAATTTGTTCTGGCAAGGTTCAATCTGGCTGTGCTACTCGATAAGTGTTTCGAAGATCCAGAGGGCGCCAGGAATCACTATGAAATCCTCTTAGAAGGAAAAGATACAGACGCTGTCATCCATAATAATTATGCAAACCTGCTGGTACATCATTTTCAAGAATATGACACAGCTCTCATTCATTTTGATCGGGCTTTGGAGGCCGACACGGATATTTTCGAGACACATGTAAGCCTTGCTGTACTCTGTCGTGATCATCTTAAGGCTTACAGCCGGGCATCAAAACATTATCGAGAGGCCCTGCGTCTTAACCCCAAGTCTGTGGAAGTTCATTTCAGTTTGGCCACGATCCTCAAAGAAAACCTTGGGGATGTTGAGGAGGCCAAGATTTATTTTTCACGTACCCTTGAGTTGGACCCTTCTTTTTCGGATGCTCATGCCGGGCTGGGAGATATGTATTGCATGCATGGATCAGATTTTGAAAAAGCCAGGAGTCATTATGAATGCGCCCTGTTGCTCAATCCAGAGGATGCCCAGTCCTGGAATAATCTCGGAGCTCTTTTATCAGACGCTTTCGGAAGCCACTTTGAAGGACGTGATCACTGTCTGAAAGCCCTGGAGCTGAAACCATTCTTTGAAGACGCACATTATAATCTGGCCACCATTTTATGGACCCACCTTGGAGATCCTGAGGCAGCTCGAACGCATTTTGAAAAAGCGATTGATTTGCGTTCGCATTATGTTGATGCGCATAATAATCTGGGAACCTTGCTTAGAGACGAGTTCCAGGATTATGAGGCTGCCCTAAACCATTATTTGAAGGCCGTGCAATTGAGTCCTCGCAATGAACAGATCCACCAGAATCTGGCCACTCTTTATCTGGGGTATCTCGGAGAATATGAAAAGGCCCGCGTACATTATGTAAAAGCCACAGATTTAGGACTACGCGATCCCGCTGCGTATTTCAATCTGGGACTGGTTCTCTGGCGTCATTTTAAAGACCACAAAGGAGCCTGCAAACGATTGCAACAGGCTTTGGAATTAGATCCAGCTGATATTCAGGCACATGAGCTTCTGGCGGAGGTATGTGAGCTAGGGTTCAAGCAGTCTGAAAAGGCAAACCAATATAGAAAGCAAGCCAAAGAACTATTCCCAGCTTGAAGAAACCTTAAGAGTGGGTTCAGAATTCAGAATGAATACTTTTTCGACCTATAAATGCTGTATACATACATAAAATACTGTAAACAGTCTTAATCTGTAGGTTAAATTTAACGGCATGCTTGCGTGAAGAACTGATTTTGGCCAGACTGGGAGGATGATACTCTCAAATATTGACTACCTTCCTGGAAAAAACATTACAAAACACCTGGGGCTGGTGAATGGCAGTACGATTCGAGCCAAGCATCTCGGAAGTGATTTGCTCGCCGGGTTCAAAAACCTCGTGGGTGGTGAGCTCAAGGGTTATACAGATCTCATGAATCAGTCACGCCAGGAGGCTGTGGATCGAATGATGGAGCAGGCCAGGGTACTTGGGGCGGACGCCATCATCAATGTTCGTTTTTCCACTTCTTCGGTAGCGCAGGGAGCCGCCGAACTTTATGCCTATGGTACAGCCGTATCGATTGAGGATTTGGCTCAGGAATAGATGTGGATTTCATTTCTTCCATCTTGATTCAACTGATCCAAATTTTGGGCCCGCTAGTGGTATTTTATGCCATCGGGGCTACGGTGGAAAAACGACATTATCGCAAAATTCGACGCAGGGAAACCGCGGCTCTTGATCTCCCTGTTTTGACACTTAGCAAAGTTCCATCGTCCTTGCGTATCCAAAGAATAGAATTAGTGCATGGGTCTTGCGTTATTTCCCTGGACTATTTCAAGCGCATTCTAGCCTCGCTGAGAATGATTATTGGGGGAAGGGTTCGAGCCTACGAGAGTCTTTTAGATCGTGCCCGGCGTGAGGCTATTTTACGGTTGAAAGAGAGTTGCCCCGACGCCGATCTTGTTTTGAATCTGCGCCTTGAAAATACGGCCGTTGGAAAATCCGCTAACGAGAAGCGCCAAATCGGAGCCGTTGAGGTTCTGGCTTATGGCACTGCGCTTTATTATTGTCACGATGAGAGCCCCTCATCTGACCTTTCATAGCATGCTTGAGAATGGTCGCGGCGCAAAACTGGCTCTGACTCACTCCAATATCAATGTGGGTAAGTCGAATTTACTGCTGTCCTTTTTCCAGTTATCCGGTGGATTACTGGTAGCAACTCTTTTTCTTATTTTGGTCCTAATCGCTAGCGGTCATCTGGTTATCGAGGCAATTCCAGATTCCTGGGATCGAAAGCTCCAGGCCTCGCTTTCAAAGCTGGAGATACTGCCGGTCACGCCAGAGAATTCAGAGGTTCAAGCTTATTTACAAAGGATTTTAGACCAGTTAAAAACAAAGAGTCCATTGGCCGAGGTTCCCTTGCGACTTGTTTACAGCAAGGATATTGAGGTCAATGCCTATGCGGTTCCTGGAAATTGGATTCTAGTAACCCAGGGGCTTTTTTTGACCTCAGACTCCGAAAACGAGGTGGCCATGGTTCTCGCCCATGAACTGGGACATTTCTACCACCGTGATCATATGAAAGCCTACGCTCAGGGAATGATCTACCTTTTGTTCTCAATGGCAGTTTTTCAAAACGATGATTTTCTGGAATACGCCCGCGGTATTTTAAGCGGAGTCACGAATACTTATTCGAGAAGCCATGAAGCCGATGCGGATAGCTTTGCGCTTAACCTTATGAATCAGGTCTATGATGGCAACTCCTCAGGGATTTTAGATTTTTTCAAGAAACGCTCAGAAGTTGAAGGCAAACTAGGCAAGAAACTGGCTTTTTTCTCAACTCATCCTAGCTCAGAAGAGCGCACACGTAGACTCAAAAAGATGATAAAAGAACTGGGGATGACGCCAAAAGGAATAACAGAGTTAGGAGTTAGGGGGCAGAAGACAGAATCGAGGAGTCAGGAGATACGGAATGATTAACTTTGGGGGTAGCTGGGAAAGGGGGGCAGGCCAGTAATCGATTCTCCCAGGGGGAAGAAATTCAAATTCGTCGAAAAGATGGCTCTGTGTTCTCCCTAAAGTCAAAAGAAAAAACAGAGCAGTCACCTTTCAACATTTCTGGAGTTCATACCAAGGCAACTACTCAAGACATCTTGGAGGCAATCAGACACTCAAGAACAGGCTAACAAGTCGCTGTGGCTCCTAATCGCCGATGTACGCCCCATTCCTATGTTTCCTCTGATTCCTTTGCTCCCTTCTGATTCCTCTGTTTAAATTTCTTCTTTTCTTGACAATCCAAAGACCATACAAATAGACTCTCGCAATCGTAAGTTTTGTAAAGCCTTTTATTGAAAGCAGGTTTTCACAATTACTCGAAATCTTAGTTCGGCCGGCGAAGAACTCACTTATCGCTCTTGCGGTGTGGATGTTGGCGTCAATGAGCAGGCTAATGCCCGTATCGGGTCTCTGGTGCGCGCCACTTACAACTCAAATGTGCTTGTAGACAGCGGATTGTTCGCAGGGGTTTTGCGCGTTCCCCTCGAGTGGATGAAGGGGCAGGCTTATCTGGGAATGGGGCTGGGTTTTGCGTCGTCTCCGTACCTGGATGCAGCGACTTTAGCACGCGAAGTTTTGCGCGTGGCTCACTGTAATAGTCCAGAGACCTGCCAGGAATTAGCCTTTTTGGATTATATTGCCTCAGGGTCGCTGAATGCAGATTCTGTAGCTACATTGGTTCAAGAGTTTTGCTCTTGCCTGATGGAAGCTCAAAACCCCATGCCCTTGATCGGGGGGGAGACTGCCGAAATGCCCGGTGTCTTCAAATCTGGGCTGCATGAGGTTGTGGGGGCCAGCGCCTATATCACCCGTGATCCCGGTAGTGCATTGACCACGCTGGATTTAGGACCGGCTTTAGAAACCTTGAGGGAGCCTTGCCTGGTATTTAGCGCCGATGGTGTAGGAACCAAAGCCTCTTTGGCCCATGATCTGGGGAGACTAGAGACCGTAGTTGAGGATTTAATCCACCATTCACTTGGAGATATTCTCTGTTTGGGAGCCCGAGGGCTTGGCATAGCGATTTATGTGGGCGGAGCTGAATTGGCTTCGGTTCGATCGGTTCTTGAGGCCAAGGTTCGGTCTCTAACCGTCAGCACCGGCTTAACGGCTTTTCAATTAGTTTTTCACGAGGCTCCCTGGCTATATGAGGATCAGCAGGTAGATCTCTGTGCTGCGGTGGCTGGAATCGCGGATCGCTCAAAGCTTCTTAGAGGCGCGACCATTAGCCAGGGGGATCATCTAATCGGTCTTCGATCTTCAGGGCTTCATACCAATGGGTATTCGCTGGCTCGCCGTGCGCTTTTTGATGAGGGTTACGCAAAGGCCAATCAATGGGAGGATGATTTAGATTCTACTCTGGCGGACGCGCTTTTAGCACCTCATCGTAATTATGCTACGCTTCTCGCTCCCATCCTGGATTTGGAGCATAATCCAATCAAGGGATTGGCTCATATCACCGGGGGAGGAATCCAGGGCAATCTTTCCAGAATCCTGCCTCAAGGGCTGGGGGCTCGGGTTGATTTATCTTCTTTTTCCATCCCGCCAGTTTTTACCAGGATTCAAAAGGCCGGAAATATTGCTTTTTCTGACACGACCTGTCGGGGAATGCTCGAAACCTTTAATCTGGGAGTGGGGATGATTCTGGTGGTTTCACCTCAAGACTACGAATCTGTACTTGAAGCTCTCGCTACGACTTCAGAACCGGGAATTCCCCTGGGAGAAATTATCGAGAGCGAATCCAAGGGGGTGCATGAGAGAGTTCATTGTGTCACCTGAGATGCATCGAATCTACGTGGAGTCACGACCCGAGATTCCTGATGTTTTAGGGTTTAAATTGGCGCATCAAGTACGGCGGTTTTTAGGAATCGGTATCGAAAGGCTACGCTATCGATCCTTATATTACCTACCGATTCAACTCCAGGAAAAGGAGTTGGAAAAGCTATCGAGAGCCGTTTGCGACCCGGTGACTTCATTGACGAATCTGAACCATACTCCCAAAGACCAGGACTTTGACGTGGTGGTTACCATCCGTTTTAAGTCCGGGGTAACCGACAATCCAGGTTCAACGGCCAGGGAGGTTTTTCAAGAGGTTTTGGAACGCGATTTTTCTGAGGCCGAGTCAGTGATTTCGGCGAAGCAGATTTTGATGGGGTCAGTATCGAAGGCTGAGGCCCAGAGAATTGCCAACGAGTTTCTCTATAACCCTCTTATTGAGGATGCTTGTATTGAAACTGCCGGGACACGAGAGCCGGACCCGGTCTTATTGGGCGCTGAGTTGAAGGGTTTTGAGCCTCGGGTTGAGATTGAAAACCTCAATCTCTCAGATTCTGAACTGATTGAATTCAGTCGATCTCGGATTTTGGCACTAAGCCTTGAAGAGATGCAGGTGATTCGGTGCTATTTTCAGGATCCAAAAATCCAGTCCTCTCGACGAGCCCTTGGGCTCACAGGGCAGCCTACGGATGTAGAGCTTGAGGCCCTGGCTCAGACCTGGTCAGAACATTGTCATCACAAGGTTTTTAATGCGCAGATCAGTTATAGATCTCCGGATGGTTCAATTCGTGAGATTCAATCACTGTTTGACACTTATATTCGCGGACTGACCGAGAAATTGAACTCTGAGTTTCTGGTTAGTGTCTTTCATGATAATGCCGGGATTGTGCGCTTCCATGAACGCTATGATCTGGTCTACAAGGTAGAGACCCACAACAGTCCAAGTGCTCTGGATCCTTACGGAGGGGCAATGACCGGTATTGTGGGAGTGGATCGCGACCCACTGGGAACTGGGCTAGGTGCCGAGCTTTTGGCACATACCAAGGGCTTTTGTCTCGCAGACCCTCGTTCAAGAAAGGCTCCGGGGCCAGGGCTTCTGCCTCCCGAGCGTATTCGAGACGGAGTGCACCTTGGGGTTCAGGAAGGGGGAAATCAGAGCGGGATTCCATTGATGCGCGGCTTTGAATATTTTGATGAGCGTTTTCGTGGAAAACCCCTTGTATTTTGCGGAACCCTGGGGCGCATCCCCTCGAGAATCGGAGAGCGACCTTCTCACGAAAAAAAGATTCTTGCTGGTGATCTGATTGTAATGGTGGGTGGGCGAGTGGGTAAGGATGGCATTCATGGGGCCACATTTTCCTCCATCGAACTTAGCGAGGATAGCCCGGTTCAGGCGGTGCAGATTGGGGACCCCATTACCCAGAAAAAAATGAGTGATTGTTTGTTAAAGGCACGCGACCTGGGATTATATCGCTGTATTACGGATAATGGCGCCGGCGGGCTCAGTTCATCCGCAGGAGAGTTGGCACAACTCAGTGGTGGTTTGGAACTTGACCTTGAAAAGGTTCCCCTGAAATACCCCGGTCTATTTCCCTGGGAGATTTTGGTTTCCGAGTCTCAGGAAAGGATGACCCTTGCCGTAGATCCAGAAAAACTGGATCAACTTCTGGATCTTTGTGAGAAAAGAGGTGTGGAGTCCAGTGTTTTAGGGCAATTCACAGATATCGGAACTCTGCATATCCGCTACGGTGAGCGCACGGTAGCTTATCTGGATATGGAGTTTCTGCATAAGGGAGACCCGCGCTTGAAACTAGAAGGAAGCTTTTCCTTGCCCGATTATCCAGCCCCTACCTGGTCGGGCAGAACCCCTGGCTCCTACTTACCCGAACTCTTGGAGCGCTTGAATCTTTGTTCGCGCGAGGAAAAGTTGCGTCAGTATGACCACGAAGTCAAAGCTTTGGGAGTTGTGCGGCTTTTCACAGGAGAAGAGCAAGATTGTCCTCCCGATGCCGCAGTGATGTTGCTCGATCACAGCGGATTTGAAGGCATCATTCTCACTGAGGCCGTGAATCCTGGACTTTCAGATATCGATCCGCATGCCATGGCCGCATGGGTAGTGGATGAGGCCGTGCGCCGCGTGGTCTCTAGTGGTGGCGATCTCTCAAAAATTGCCGGGGTTGACAATTTTTGCTGGCCCAGTGTTGTCAATGAGGCTCTGCCTCATCGGTCTAGAAAGCTGGGTCAGTTGGTGCGGGCTTGTGAAGGACTCTACGATGCCTGCCTGGGCTTTGAGATACCGCTGATTTCGGGCAAAGACAGCATGGCCAATGCCTGCACACGACTGGC
>CAZRLV010000185.1:2768-7273 GCA_964600955.1 uncultured bacterium | reverse complement strand
ATTGGAGCCCAGACGCTTATTTAGACGCTATGCTCTGGGATTGCCGCTTTATGCTCTACGGGTTCTGATCAACCGCCCTCCAATCTGAGAATCCCGGTTTCAAGCACCTGGAATCTATTATTTCCTCGGATTTTAGCGATTCTTCTTTCCTCCCGCCTCCAAAATCTGATAGGTTCAGGGCCTTGGGAGCTCTGAGAGCGCCAAGTCATTTTCTCATGTCCCTGGACACTAAAAAAATTCGAATTTTTTCGATTATTGCCCATATTGACCATGGAAAATCCACCCTTGCTGATCGAATAATCTCCGTGACCGATACGGTTTCCGAGCGCAAGATGCAAGAGCAGATTTTGGATACCATGGATATTGAGCGCGAGCGTGGTATCACGATTAAATCCCAGGCCGTGCAGTGCATTTATGAAGGAAACGATGGTGAGGAATACCACTACTATTTAATTGACACTCCGGGTCATGTGGACTTCACCTATGAGGTGAGTCGTGCTCTGGCAGCCTGTGACGGTGCGATTCTGGTTGTGGATGCGGCCCAGGGAATTGAGTCTCAAACTATCGCGAATATGTATCTGGCTTTGGAAAACGAACTGGATATCATCCCGGTCGTAAATAAGATTGATCTGCCTGCGGCCAGACCTGACGAGGTGGCTGAAGAGTTAGAAGATATTTTGGGAATTGCGGCGGAGGAAGTCATTCAGGTGTCCGCGAAGCTCGGAACCGGAATTCCTGACTTGATGGAGACGCTTTACAAGCGCATTCCTCCACCCACGGTTGTGGAAAATGCCCCTCTGAAGGCTCTGGTTTTTGACGCTCGTTTTGAGTCCTATCGCGGCGTCATCGTTTATGTAAGGGTTTACTCTGGAGAGATTACCAAGGGAACCCGTCTGTTTATGGCTGCGGCAAAAAAAGAATATGAAGTGGCTGAAGTCGGAATTTTTACTCCTCAGGAAACTCGAGTTGAAACTTTAAGTGCGGGCATGGTGGGTTATGTGACCGCCTCCATAAAATCTCTCCAGGATGTGTTGATCGGCGATACATTGACGGACACGGACCACAAAGATATCCAACCTTTGCCTGGGTTTAAACCCGTACGTCAAATGGTTTTTTGCGGACTGTATCCGGTGTCTTCAGAAGACTACGAAGCTTTGAAACTGGCTTTGGAAAAAATGAAGCTGAATGATTGTTCCATTTCCTATGAACCCGACACCTCTCAGGCGCTTGGTTTTGGGTTTCGCTGTGGTTTTTTGGGTCTTTTGCACTCGGATGTAATTCAGGATCGACTGGAGCGTGAGTTTAATCTTGATCTGGTAGCGACGGCCCCTTCGGTGATTTATCGGGTGACCCTGGTTGACGGGAAGGTCATTGAGATTGACAATCCAAGCAAGTTGCCTGAACCCAATCGCTACGAGATGATCGAAGAGCCCTATGTCAAGCTTGTGATCTATATGCCCAGAGACTATATAGGCTCGGTCATGGATCTATGTGACAAAAAGCGGGCAACTTATATCGATATGAAGTATCTGGACAAGGCTCGTGTGATTTTGAATTATGAAATGCCGCTCAATGAATTGATCATCGACTTTTTTGATCGTTTAAAGTCCTGTTCTCAGGGTTATGCATCCCTTGAGTATGATTTCATAGGCTTTCGCAAAGCGAAGTTGGTAAGAATGGAGATTGCCATTGCCGGGGACCCGGTGGACGCCTTTACCCTGATTGTTCCCAAGGATGCCGCCTATTTTCGTGGTCGAGAGCTGGTCGAGCGTTTGAAAGAACTCATTCCCAGACAAATGTTTGATGTTCCTCTCCAGGCCATGATTGGAGCACGAGCTATCGCTCGCGTTACAATTCCAGCCCTGCGCAAGAATGTTCTTGCTAAATGTTACGGGGGGGATATAACCCGCAAGAAAAAGCTCTTACAAAAGCAGAAAAAGGGCAAGAAACGCATGAAAATGGTTGGACAAGTGCAGGTGCCCCAAGAGGCTTTCATGGCCATCCTTAAAGTTTCTGACTCCAAATAGCCGGTTTGCTGTGATCCAATTCTTTTTGCCATCGATTTTTCGTTTGCTGATTACAATTACGGGCATTTTTTTAATGACTTTTCTGGTCATGGCCATGATTCCGGGGAACCCCGTTTTTTCAAAAATCGACAAGGGGATCTCAAGCGAGGAATTAACCCAGACACTGAAAACCTATTCATTAAGTCAGAATTGGACAGAAAAACTAGGGGTCTATTCACAGCGCTTTCTCACTTTGGATTTTGGTTCAAGTCTGGTAACCGGTGAGAATATTCGTAAAGAGCTTGGAATTCGTATAAAAAATACTGCCGCTCTGGCATTTTTGGGTTTGATTATTTTTGCTGTCTTGGGGACTGGATTTGCGATTTTGGGAACCTATTATTCTGGAACTTGGCTGGATCAATGCCTCAAAGTGCTCACCAGTCTGTTTATTTCCACTCCTGTTTTTTGGTTTGGACTCATGCTTATGGCCGTTTTTTCACTGACTCTGAATTGGTTTCCTGCCTCAGGCTCTCACAGTGCATCATCCCTGGTGCTGCCTGCGTTCACCGTAGGTTTGCGACCTGCGGCGTTTTTGCAAAGAATGCTTCAGGCTCGCTTACTTGAAATCATGAGCATGCCCTTTATTCGTGTGGCCTATGCAAAAGGGCTTAGCACGGTTGATGTGCTCTTACGGCACGCCCTGAAGAATGCTTTGGTTCCCGTGGTTACCATCATTGGAGTGGAGTTTGGGACCTTGCTCACGGGAGCTGTTGTAGCCGAGACTATTTTTTCCTATAAGGGGATAGGGACCTACCTGCTCCAGGGAATTTCATCGCGGGACTATAATATTATCCTGGCGACGGTTTTGGTGACCTGTCTCTTTGTTGTACTGGTAAATCTGGTCGTAGACTGGAGCTATAGGTTTTTGGATCCAAGACTTGAAAAACCCGCGCATTAAACTCATTTTAGGACTCAGCCTTACGGGGATTTTTCTCATGCTTGCCATGGCAGCTTTCCCGGGCTGGTTTTCGGCTCAGGACCCGTATTATCAAGATCTTCAGCGCATTTTGGCGCCCCCTGGCCCAGAGCATATTTTAGGCTGCGATGGATTGGGCCGAGATCTATGGGCCCGCATGGTTTTTGGAGCTCGCCAAAGTGTTGTGATTGGGACAGTAGTGAGCTTGCTGACCTTAATTCTTCCCCTAGTTTTGTCCTCGATCATTTTGTTTCGACATCCATGGTTCGATGTTTTCTATCAGACTGTCCTGGATGTTTTTTTGGTTTTTCCTCCGCTTCTTCTGGCCATTTTGATCGCTTCCAGAAATCAGGACAACTCCGTCTGGGATATTGTTTTGGCATTGACGATCAGCGGCTGGGCCAGCAACGGCAGAATTTTGCGCTCTTATCTGTTGGAGCAGAAAAATAGCGGATTTGTAGAAGCCGCGATGTCCATGGGCGCTTCAAATCGTCGCATTTTCTGGAGACATCTGATCCCAAATATATTTTCAGCATTGCTGGTTTTATGGACCTTTCGAGTTGGAGCCATGGTTTTGGCTGAGGCTACATTAAGCTTTCTGGGCTTAGGAGGGGGGCCTGGTGTTGTTTCGTGGGGCTGGCTGGTCTATGAAGGCAAATCTTTTATGAGTTCATCCTGGGTTCTGTCTTTAGCTCCTGCTTCTGCCATCGCTTTTTGCGTTTTTGCTTTTCAAGGACTCGGAGAGAGTATGGAATCCATTTTTCTGCGCCGAGAAAGCCATAAGCCTATATAAGAACGTTGGCCAGTGATCGGGCGGGGGGATGGGGGAACCCGAAGTCACTGGCCAACAAGATATCAATTTTTCCAACTGAGTAAATTCATTTTATCAGCCGCAATGAAAGCGTGTCAAATTGTCACGCGAGTAAACAAGGGGCATTGGGGGAGGGCTACCCAATTAATATTTCCATCAAACATTGGGAAAGCCTCGTAGGGCATAAAAGCCCATAGTTGTTGTCATTCTCCTGTCATCCTCCGGCTTGACCGGAGGACCCAATCGGGAGATCCATTTTCCTCTTCTCCAAATCTGTCCCTTCTTGACAAAACAAGGTCTGGATTCGTAGATTCTGTCACCTATGGAGCCTGCCTTAGAAATCGAGGATTTGACCGTCAGCCTGAAGACAGGTGTTTTTAGCGGCCCTAAAGAGATCCTGCATGGGATCAGTCTGCGGGTAAAAAGGGGCAGGATCTATGCGTTTCTGGGGCCTAATGGTGCGGGTAAAACTACGACAATCAAAACAATTTTGGGGCTGATTCCGACCTTTTGCGGCAAGATTTCTATTATGGGAACTCCGATTGGGAACCCGGATCTGAGAAGTCGCATGGGCTACGCCCCTGAAAGCGCGTATTTTCCTGGCTATGTCACTCCGCGCGAAATTCTTGGTTCTCTGGGCACACTTTCTGATCTTTCTCCCGCGACGCTGGCAGAGGCCGATTCGCACAGTGCAACAACCGGTGCGGAAATT
>CAZRLV010000185.1:0-2758 GCA_964600955.1 uncultured bacterium | reverse complement strand
GGCAGAGGCCTCCGAGTATTGGCTGGATCTTCTGGGGCTGCTCAAGGTTATTGATCAGCCCATTCGGACATTTTCCAAGGGCATGAAACAGCGCCTGGCTTTGGTGCAGGCCTTGCAGCATGACCCCGAATTTCTAGTCTTGGATGAACCCGCCACCGGACTGGATCCGATTGGAAAAAACTATATTAAAAACCTGATGCTCAAGCTAAAAGAGCAAAACAAGGCCGTTTTTATCAGTTCCCATCATCTTTTGGATGTTCAGGAGTTTTGTGATGATCTTTGTATTTTGCACGAGGGTCGCATTTTGATTGAAGGCCCCTTGCAAGAACTTTTACCTGAGAATCGCAATTTGGAGGAGTATTTCATTGAACGTGTAGGAGATGATGGTGGTTTTGGATCCACCAATGAAGGAACCCGAGCATGAAAGCTGTGATTCAAATTGCAAAAGATGTCATTTTAGAGGCACGCAGAAGTCAGCTTTTTTGGCTCAGCCTATCGGTCAGTTTACTTTTGATTTTTGTATTTTTTGCTTTTTCTTCGGCTGATCCTGATTTGAGAGGTAAATTGTTTGTTGAGGGGGCCATGACATTGCTCTGGGCCATTCATCTGATCCTCTGTCTCTTTTTTGTTACCGAGTCCACCTATGCTGAGATGAGTCAAAAGACCCTTTACTATTATCTGGTGAGGCGCGTGTCGCGATTTCAGTATGTGCTTGGAAAGTTCTTTGGATTTTGGGCCTCGATTTCTCTTTCACTTTTGATTTCAGGGGCTACCTTTTTAGCTTGTTTTACTTATTTGGAGGGCTTTCAGGCCAGAATTCTGCTAGGACTTTTCTTCCTAATGCTTGAGATGGGTCTGATTATCAGTGTTTTGCTGTTCTTTTCCATGACGTTTTCCAAGTTGGTTACCATTTTTGGCTTTATATTTTTATTCTTTTTTATGTCCCTTCTGGAATACTTCTTAATGAAGGATCAGACCTTTATGTTCATCAAGGTTTTTCTGCTCCTGATTCCCAATCTTAAGTACTACGGTTATATCAACATGATCGTACATGCCAAGGCCTTCAGTCTGAAATACATTGCCTTTATTCTCAGTTACACTCTGGTGTTTTCCACGGCTCTGATCTCCGGGGCCGTTTTACAATTTGAGAGAAAGGTTGTTTAGGTTGCCGGCTTCCACTCGAATCTGGTTGCTGGTTTTTATTTTGTCTCTGGCTATTGCAATCAATTCGGTGCTGCTTAGATATCGACAGGATACCGGAACAGCTGTTTTGAGTGCGCGAACGAATGTTGTTTCGATCTTGCAAAAGGAGTTGCGTTTTGCCTTAAGCTCCTATCTCTGGGACAAGGTGGATTTCTACGTTCACCACGGAGAGTGGAGTGAGGAAGAAAAGGGGGGACGAGTCAATTACTATGCGTCGTATATGAATGTTCCTGAATTTCGTCCCCTCCTGGAGTGGTCCACAACTGTAGACCCGTCTTTTACGGAGGCTGTGGCGATTTTGGCCAATAGCCTGGCAGTTTCACATGGTTTGGTTAAAAGGGCTAAGGGGGTTTTGAAGCGCTCTATCCTGGAGTATCCAGGTCAACAACGGCTCTACAGGCTTTATGGAGAATACGGGCTAATCAATTACCAATTGGACAAGGACTTTCCAGCGGCCGTGCGATTTTTTAAGAAAACCTTTGAAACTTTGAATCGTCTGCCCTTTAGACAGTGGAGCTCCGAAGATCGTTTTAATATTAGAAACTACGGATTGTCGGCGGCAAAAAGCGCTTTTTATACCAAGGATTTTGAGTTGGCTTACCAATTTCATAAGGCCAGTGGATTTGAGTCCGGCTCCGGTGATTTCCAGGATAAAATGCAAAGCATGCTTAAAGACAAAGGCGAAGAGTCTTTACGGGAGCGCCACCCCCTGTTTAGGAGACGGCTTCGAGGCCGTGAGCATGACTCCGAACACACAGATGAAAAATCCCATGAAGGACATGAGGGGCATGACCATGAAGGCCATGATCATCCCGAACCAAAGAGCTCTGGGATCGCACTGGCCGAGAAGAAAGACCAGTCTTCCAGTCCCGCTCTGAGTGCTTCTCAGCAGAAAGTGAGAGCTACGGATCGTTTCTTGTATTTAATTCCTCAGGTGAAGACCGAGTATTTTTTTCCGATTTCTCAAACCTTTACCGTGGCATTGGCAGTCCTTTTTATTTTGGAAGCCACCCTGCTTATTTTATGGCGTGGGATGGGGCGTTTTGATCGGTGACTGTGTTAAAATAGGACTTCACTATGAAAGATAAACTCAAAGATTTCTTGGATTTTGGGGTGGGTTCGGCCCTTCTTGCCAAAGAGGTAATTGAGGACTTCGCCGATGAGATGATTCGTTCAGGTCGGGCTCGAGCCCAGGAGCGATCAGCCCTGATTGACGAACTATCGGGTCGTGCCAGCGGGTTGCGAGATGAGATCGAAGCTCGCATTCAAGCCAAGGTTCATGAAGTGACTAAAGGTCTGGACTTGGTGTCCCGGGACGAATTTGAGGCCCTAAAAGCCGAGGTGCAAAAGCTCAAAAAACCGCGTCCCAAACCGCGCAAAAAAACCACAAAAACTACTTCAAAACCATCCTGAAATCAGGATGAAAAGAGAAGAGGAATTCAGGAGTCAAAATCCAGAATTCAGAATGAAGATGAAGAATTTTTCGACCGTTTGAATGGATCCCCCGGTCAAGCCGGAGGATGACAAGAGTTGGGGAAGGAACTAAAGGACTATC
>CAZRLV010000184.1:0-7319 GCA_964600955.1 uncultured bacterium | reverse complement strand
GAATTAGGCTACAAAATTGAAGAAGTTCCCTCTGAATCTTGTCTAACTGATTTTCGTGCAACCCTGCCGGTGGGAAAATGGGTTGCCCAACCTGATCACAATTTTGCCCGATAACAGTATAGCCACCACCAAGGTTCTCAAAATCGTTGGCAAAAGCGCAGATAGTACGTAGGATCGCATCGGGATTCCAACCCGCCTTATACTCGATTCTATCACCTTCCACTTTGCGTTGTCGCAGAAGATCCTGGATATTGACGGGAAGTTTGGAGCGCATACCACGGAAGATTCTACCGTATTTTTGGCAATTTATACCAATGTCTCTTGTTCAGGAGCATTCCAAGCATCCCAAATCAAAACAAAAAAGCAAGAGAGCAAAAACCCACTGAGGGTGGCCACGATGCAGATGATGGATCGGCGGGGTTTGGATTTTTTCTCAGGGACATGCGCCCATTCAATTACCTCGATAATTTCCTGGTCCTTAGATGCCTCTATTTTTGCCAGTTCATTTTCTTTGGCTAAAACCTTATACACCTCCTGCTGAACAGCCTTCTCACGAAAGAGCCGCTCCAAATCAAGTTTCAGAGCCGGGATTTTATCAAGGGGGACATAAGTCAGGCCCTTGGAGCGGTCTTTATCATGAAGCCCCTGTTCCAAAATAAGACCGCCTTCTTCAATTTGTTTCACCTGTTTTTCCAGAGCATCTATTTCAAGCAAAAGAGCTTTGATCTCAGGGTGATTCTCATTAGTACCCAGTTCCAGTTTGACCTTAAGCTTTACCCGATTCACCATAATTTCAGCCTGAAGAGCCGATGCCGCATCAATGGTGGCCTTTGCCTGGCTGTCAATGGCAAGAATCTGGTGTTTTTCCTGATAAGCTTTGATCCGATTTTCAATTTTCTCAAGTTCGGCCAAGACCTCACTCAAGCGCTTCTCCAGGAATATTTTCTTTTTACGATTTTCAGTAACCACCGTAGATTTACTAATTTCAGAGAGCAGTTCCAGATTAAAATTAACCACATTTTTAGCCATCTCAGGGCTTTCATCCTCAAACGAAATGGTAACCAGCCCAGATTTTTTACCCTTATCAAAACTAAGGTTATCCTGATAAGCCTTCTCAATATCCACCTTGAATTCGCTGTCAATTCTGTAATGAGATTTAAGGGAGAATCGATCAATCACCCGCCAGAGGTTTTCTTTTTTCTCAAGATGAGCTTTCAGTACCTCTAAGGGCTCAGCCTCAGATCCACCCGGTAGTGTTCCACTCCCCAAAAAAGAAATTACTGAGAGCTGAGAAAGCATTCCTGCCATCTTGCCTTGCCCGGACTTGGGGGGCAAAAAAACAGCTTCGGATTTGTAGATGTTTGGAAGGATGAAAGAACAAATAACAGCTGTAACGGCGAAGGCAGAGGTGACCAAGCCAATGGAGAGTCGTTTTGCCCAGAGATTGAGAATCAAAGCTCTCAGATCAATTGATCAGCAGCTGTTATTTTACCGGTGCTGACTCAGGTCCGGTGTCCTTGCCTGGATGTTTCCTGACCAAAGTTCATCAAGAAAATGGGCGATCGGCAGAATTCTGGTGCCATCGGACATGAGCCTCTCACGAATATCCAGGGAAACCACTATGGCTTGGGCTTGTGGGTATTCCTCCTTAAAAGCCCTGAGTCCCCTTAAGTGCTGAGGTTTTACGGAAGTGGTAGACTTAACCTCGATTCCCACCTCTGCGTTTCCGAGGATGAAATCGACCTCTAACCCTGAGGCGGTTCTCCAATAAGAAAGGTCATAATAGTCTTGGCAATAGGCTCGATGAGCCCTTAACTCCATAAAAATGAAATGCTCCAGTACTTTTCCAAATAGAGGAGAGCCTGCTCGTACCTTACCTCTCTTAGTGAGAGACCCAACAACGCCTGTGTCAAAAAAGTAAAACTTTGAGGCTCGAATCAGCCGTCTTTTCTTGATTTTCATGAAAGAGGGAAGATGGGAGCCTATCAAGGTGTCAACGAGAATCTCATAGTACGCTCGTACTGTCGGGGACGAAACCCCGCACTCTCTGGCAATATTTTCATAACTTAGTAGCTCTCCATTGCTTAGAGCCGCAACCTCCAGGAATCGCGAAAATCCTGAGAGATTGCGGGCTAGAGATTCGGCTTGAATTTCCTCTTTTAGATAGTTGCCAGTGTACGCACGTAGACGCAAATCAGGGTTTGAGTGTAGATAATGGCGGGGAAGCATGCCGTGGTTCAAGGCCTTTTCCAGATCGAATTCTGGCACTTCGGCAGAAACCAAGGGGAACATCTCGTATCCCAGGGCTCTGCCGCCCAGCAAATTTGCTTTACCTTTTCGCACCTTACGAGCACTAGATCCACAGAGAATAAACCTGAGGTTAAGGTTTTCTATGAGCCAGTGTACCTCGTCAAGAAGTTCCGGTACTTTTTGAACCTCATCAATCACGATAAGATTCAAATCGTCTTGTCTTTTCTTAAGCGCCAGAGCCTCTTCACGCAGCAGGGACGGGTTTTGCACAAAGCGGCGATATTCACTAAACTTAAGAAGGTCATAAACGGGGCAAGAGCCAAAGTTTTTCCGTAGCCAAGTACTCTTCCCGACTTGTCGCGGTCCCCAGATAAAACAGGAGTCAACAGGATCGATTGAAAGGACTCTTGGAAACATAAAACTTAGTTTAAAATAAATACTAACTTTAGTTTATCATGATAATCAAAGGCAAAACAATGGAGTATCAACAAAATTTCAGGACCATCCTTTTAAAGCTCCTGCAATACAGTGCCTTAGAAACTTGGGTGACTCCCAGCCGTATGACGATTGTGGATTCTGAAAGGTGTCATGGGGTATTGTCATTGTGGACCAAGGTCCCAATCCATCTTGGAAGAAAGGCTGAAGAAAAGATGGGGCCCCCGATTGGATCCACCGGTCAAGCCGCAATGGCGTTAGGTTAAGCCGTAGAGGTCATGAATGCTACAGATATCGTCATGCAGCTACCGGATCGGAGTCCGGCATGACGAAGTTTCAGTATCCATCTTCTTGCCTAAATAGCCATCTGTGGTAAAACTCCTGGATCCTGAATATAGGGTTGAGGTATGCCTCAATCGAGGATGACGTGGTGGCCCTTCTGCGTCCATCCCTCCTTTTCTCCCGGCTTCTTTGGTTCGAATTTCCATAGCTGGCCTAACCAGCCACGTGTCACGGGATAGGCTCCTTTCCAATTTATCCGCATTAGTCAAAATTTGTCGAAAACGGGTGATTTTAATAGAACCGCCCTGAGGCCACCCTCTATGTGTGTTGACGTTGTGGGGACGTCGCATTATATTAAGTATATTGAAGGAGGGAGTTGAGATGCCAAATCCAAGCACTGATGATCGTATTTTGCGTGATGTAAATATCAATCTTCGAGCAAGTCGGAAACAGCGGTTATTAATAGATCAGGCTGCAGGCGTATTGGGTAAGAGTCGATCTGATTTCATGCTGGAGGCTGCAAGTCGAGAAGCTGAGTCCGTTCTTTTGGACTACAGGTATTTTGCCCTAGATGAAAAAGAGTTTGCAAAGTTTAAGGCTATGCTGGATGCCCCCCCAGTCTCCAATTTAAAGCTACGTCGTCTTTTAGAGGAAAAGTCACCTTGGGAAGTTTGATCGATTTAGACTGTATCGGACCACCAGAGAAACTTTCAGCACACCATGTGCTTTCTGTGTTTGGTTCTCGCTCTTTGGTCTTAGATGGGTGGTTGAAGCGGCGGGCCTGGGCCAACCAGAAAAACGGGGCTTCACAAACCTATGTTGTTTGCGTGAAAAAATCTGTGGTGGGGTATTACGCATTGGCCACAGGGGCAGTGACTCAGGCAGAAGCTACAGGACGTACACGAAGAAAAATGCCAGACCCCATACCTGTCATGGTGTTGGGTCGTTTAGCCGTTGATTCCGGCTATCAAGGGCAAGGGCTCGGGCGAGCTCTTTTAAAAGACGCTATTCTAAGGACATTGCAGGCTGCTGATATTGCCGGGATTCGAGCTATTCTGGTGCATGCCATATCCGATGAGGCACGGCACTTCTATGAACGCGCAGGGTTTCACCCTTCCCCTATAGAACCCATGACCCTAATGATCACGCTAAATGATGCAAAGCGGGCTTTGACGCTTGACAAAAATTTTCTCTAGGCAAATTTGCTACTCAACTGCCGTTTTGAGATGACGTCAAGCTTCTTTTCAGGAGCATTCCAAGCATCCCGAATCAGGACAAAAAAGCAAGAGAGCAAAAATCCACTGAGGGTTGCCACGGTGGATAATCCGCGAACCTCGACCCCCTAGTTCCTCAACTTCGATCAGCAGATCGCTCAAAGGCTTAGCGCCCATAACCAGGCGGGAACGATCTGGATTTCACCTTTTTCGTCAGAAACACTTTCTTCTTGGTATAGGGTTACTATTGTTCCATGTTTAAGACCTAGTTCAGACATCCCACTACTTAATGCACGTAGTTCCCGTTTTCGGGTTTTTGGGTCATTTAAGTCAAGACTTACTTGGATCAGAGATTGGCTTCCATTCAGGTTCGCAACCAGGAAATCAACTTCGTAACCCTTAGAAGTTTTGTAGTATTCAAGTTTAACTCCTGTTTTTCGTAGCTCCAAGAAAACAAAAGTCTCCAGGCGAAACCCTAACCCCTCCTTTGGATTATGGGAGCAGGAGTGGCATAAGCCAGGATCAATGCAGTAGACTTTTACAGGATTTACTTGTCTTATGCGTTCTGAGCAAGTATGAATCTGAACTCTAAAAAAAAGATAAGCGTCCTCAAGATAGTCAAGATACTCATAGAGGCTGTTTTTCCCACACGCGATTCCCTGTGACTTCAGAGTGTTATAGAATTTGTTCACGCTAAAAAGAGCCGCAGAATTGTTAAGCAGGTGGCGGATCAGAGTCCGAAGTGGGAGGGTTGAGCCAATTTTGTGTCTTTCAACCACATCACGAAAGATTACAACATCCACATAGTTTTGATGGATGGCTACCCGATCCTGGGGAGCTAGGCTTTGAACCTCCGGAAAACCACCTTCCTCTAGATAGGTCTTAATTTTATTTTCCAGCAATGATTTTTGGCTACTCGTAGGTCTTTTGTCGAAGGGCACGGATACACCAAAATGGTGTAGGGTTTCACGAAAACTAAAAGGGAAGATTTCGGTGGTCATGGTTCTTCACCGTAGACTGGTGGCAATCTCTCTGGAAAGCATTCTGGAGGATGAGCCGGTGAAACAGAAGTGAATATTCTCGGTATCCATGACTCTGCGGGCAAATTTTTCCCATCCCGAGACTTCCTGAATTTCATCAAAAAAGAAATTGCATTGTCCGTCTCGCAGAGCCGGATAAAGACGAAAGTAAATATCAAGAATCGTCTGTAATCCAGAAGCTGTAAGGGGGAGGAGCCTCTCATCTTCAAAGTTCAAATAGAGAATCGCTTCTTTTGGAATCCCTTGCGAAAGAAGGTCACCCATGACTTGATAGAGAAACCAGGTCTTACCAGAACGTCTCATGCCAATGATGGTATCCGCCTTACCTGAAACCCAAGGGATTCGAGCATGTCTGCGGGTCAATTCAGGCAATTTTTTGTCATGGAAATCTATGATGAGTTGTTCGATGAGAGTTTCCATATACCAATTATATCTTCAAAAAGGTGGAAGTAAACCCAATTACTTACTTTTAAGTAAAGATAAAAATCATTATTTAGAATAGCCCGGGCGAACGCTTCGCTTCCAGAACTCAAGGGCAAGGACTCGGTCTGGCCCTAGAGCCGACTACGAAACACTGGCACAGGTTGTAGGAGTGAGTCAGGCCACAATCAAGCGCTATATCCAGAAATTCAAGCAAGACAACCGCCTGGAAAGGGTAGGATCTAAAAAAACGGGTCATTGGAAGATTTCTTAGGTCGAAACTTCCGTCTCCGGCGCACTCCAGGCATCGCGAATCAGGACAAAAAAGCAAGAGAGCAAAAACCCACTGAGGGTTGCGACAATACAGATGATAGATCGGCGGGGTTTGGATTTTGACTTACTCCTTGATTACCCAGTGTCCTCCTTTGGGGGATCCAGAGCGCTCCAATCGTCCGGCCTCCTGAAGCTTCTTAAGATTGCGTTCCACAGAGCGTGTGGTGATGCCAATTACTTCGGAGAGTCTAGCAATGCTTAAGTCAGGATTTTTTCGAATCTCAATCATTATTTTCTCCGACGTTTTCTCCGACCTTTTCTCCGACGTTTTCGCTGGAAAGCTAACGGATTTATCTTTTCCCGATAAAGCGTTTGGGTGAGCAGGAAGACGAATTAAGAAGTAACTGCGAGTTTCATCTGATTCAATCTCAGGCAATGGGGAGCCATTTTTCTGCATGACTGTAAGTATTTTTTTGATACCGGTCGCACGCCCCTCGGTGAGACCTAACTCTTTCAAGAACTCACCAATGCGACGATTTCTATAGCGGCGGTTGACAGCTCTGCCACTGCGTAAATCCTTCATTTGAATCGCCCTATCCGGTCCCGGAAAACTTAATACAGTTAGTTCACCCGGCGTCACTCTGACTTCAATCGGTTCACGAATCTCATAGGATCTATGATAGACAGCATTGACCAAGGCTTCTTCAATTGCGGCATAAGGAAAATTCCAGAATCGATCAGACTCAGCTCGGTCTGGATATTTAATGACCGTCTGTTTTAGATAATTGGTCTGGATATAGTTCAAGGCCTCACTAGTGATTCTGGCTAAAGGTCCTTCAAAAATTTTCTCATCGAAGCGATCTCCACCGACCCCCTCTGGAAACCAAACTACATCGATTTGCGTTGCTGGGAAGAATTCTCTTGGGTGCTCATTAAAGAAGAGTAGTCCAATATTTTTTGGCATTGCCGCTTCAGATGGACCACCAATCACGTTCAATTGACGGCCCAAAGTTTCCACTGAAATTGCGGTAGCTTGATTTGCCAACTCGCTGTCCGCATCGCGTAGGAATACCTCCATCAATCGAGATGACAATTGGTCGATTTCTGCACTATGGTTGAAGCGGTCATCAAAAGGGACCCTAGCCGTAAGGCTGATCAATTCACGCTCATCTTCATCCTTTGCTTCTACAGTATTTGAGTAGCGGCGAATATAATGGCAATAGTCCTTTTTTTTGGATGTTACAAGCCGCGGTACCCGATACGGGCGATTTTGTCCCCCAGGTGACCATAATATAACGAGGTTTTTTCCCGCGACGCATTCAATACTGAAAATAGGAAAATAAGGGGGTTGAATTAGGCTACAAAATTGAAGAAGTTCCCTCTGAATCTTGTCTAACTGATTTTC
>CAZRLV010000183.1:0-7322 GCA_964600955.1 uncultured bacterium | reverse complement strand
TGCTGTGGAACCACTCCCCACTAAATATAATCTTGTTATTTGAGACCCTATTATCCTAAAATAGGCCAATGCTTTACTCAAAAACTGCCGAATACGCAATTCGAGCGTTGACTGTAATGGGTTTGCGTCCTGCTGGAACCCTTTTTCAAGTGAAACAGATTGCCGAGGTCGAGCCTATCTCACCCTCGTTTCTCTCAAAAATTATGCGGGATTTGACCCGCGCACGAATTTTACGTTCTGTGCGCGGGGTGGGCGGGGCCCGGCTGGTGGATTCTCGCTAGCTATGCCTCCCAAAAAAATTACTCTCTGGGAGGTCATTCGCATCATCGATGGAGACGATGTATTTGATCAATGCGCCCTGGGTCTTGAAGAGTGCGTAGACCATAAACCCTGTCCCATGCACGATTCTTTCAAGCCCCTAAGAGACGGAATCAAGAAGTACTTGAAATCCTGCGATATCGCAACACTTGCTGACGGATACCAACTGCGACACGAAGATCGCAGCACACATCTCTTCAAGCTTCTTGATTCCTCAAAAGAGTTTCTCAGCCCTTGATCTAAAATTTAATCCAGGGTAGAAAGCCCTGCTTTCAAAACGTCCAAAGTGCTGATAACACCCAGAATTTTCTCTTCGTTAGCGACCAAGACCCTGTGAACGCCATGAGTCACCATGGAACGTGTCACTTCCTCAAGGCTAGAATCCTCAACCAGGGTAACGACCTGACGAGTCATCACGTCTCTAACTTTCATATCTGCCAGAAAATTGACGTTCACTTCGACCTGCTTCTGAAACCAGTTGTTCAGATTAAAGAAGTCAGTTTGAGTTACAATTCCAACCAGGTCTGATTCCTGATTTAAAACCGGAAGGGCACTTATGTCCTCCTCCATTAACATACTTCTGGCTTCATCCACCGTGGCACTATCCTGAATAGTTAAAACACTACCTGTCATAATATCTCTAGCTTTCATTTTGTTCTCCACCTTCCGGTTTAAGTTATCCCCAAACGAGATAGCGCAAATATCTTGCCAAAGAGGAAAGCCTTAAAGGCGGCGGGCTATAAGGCTTTTAAGTAAGATAGGAGTAGATAACAGGCATGACTATCAATTTTGGACTTGATATCACTGTGACAGATTTACAAATTCAGCCGCCCCACAGACAAATTGGCATGACTACAGCCTAGTCCCCTAACACCCTATTCATTATCTTCTCTTACCTCAAAGCCTTATAGCCCTCTACCTAAACACCTCTTCAATTTTTTGGCCTCATTTTTTCATAGGGGTTCCCATCATGCTAAAACAACTCATTACTTTTCTCGCACTATCTTTATTGATCGAACCTCTTTTTAGTCAGGAAGACAGCCTGGTCCTGCATCATAAAGTTCTTGGCCGACTTGAGCTACCACAAACCCTGGTTCGATGCATTATATCTAGCCCCATCTCACCCTCGTCTAAACTGCTTTTGGAAGATGGTGGAGAAATTTTTGGGGTTCTTGAGAAATCGATATCTAGCCAAGAATCCTGTAAGCCTTCAACGCCCGGATTCTATGTCCGTCTGATTCAAGGGGATCAAATTCCCGCCATCCTAAAATCCAGAGAACTCCTTGTGCGCACACGAGACGGAGATATACACATGGGGCCTTCCCATGTGGCCACCCTGAAAAACCTTGGAAATCTATATCGAGTTTCCGCCTCTATGGGTAGGTTTCAGGGGTTCATGCTAAGCGAAAAGCTTTATTTTGATTCCATCCTGGGTCCAATATCTTTTAAACCCGCGCTCTTAGATGAATATTTTGTCCACACGAATCAGTTAGCCCTGATAAACCTCAAGCTAAAACGAAAAATCGAGCCCATCCTAAAGTTGACGGTTTACCCTCTTGGACCCGATAAGTTTACTATGGGGGAAGACAGCGGTGATCCCTTATTACAAGACGCCGTTCCTATTCGTCCCGTGCGTCTATCTGCCTTCTATTTGGCCCGTACCGAACTCACCAAATCTCAGTGGCAGAGTATCATGGGACCTCACACTCAATCTGGTGGATCTTGTTTGGACTGCCCTGTAACAGAGATATCCTGTGAAGAGATTGAGGCCTTTCTAGATAAGATAAACAGTCTTGCGAGTCCGTGGATCTACCGCTTACCTACAGAAGCTGAATGGGAATATGCCGCGCGAACCTGGGGTAATCGACCTCACACTAGACCCAATAAAGAAAAGAGTCTAAGCCCGGTCTGTGCTATGACACCTGACGATCTGTTCTGCGACCTCCTGGGCAATGCCTGGGAATGGACTTCCAGCTTAAAACAACCTTACTCCACCCTTGACATCGAAAATAATCATGTTCCCGGACTCACAGGGCGACGAGTTTATCGAGGCGGAAGTTTCGATAGCCTACCTGCGGTACGTCATCCTGCTTACAGGGGTTCTGCAAGACATGACCGGAGAGATCCAACGGTCGGATTCAGATTGGTTCTAGAAGAGAAAAAGGGAGGACAAAGTGAGTGAAACAAAATATCCTGTGAATGAAAAGCTTCTCGGACTTTCCCGCCATGGGGATCGGGTCCGAGTTCATCTCTATCAGGAAGAACCGGAAGATATGGTCGAATTCATTGTCAGCGTTAACCAACATCGGGGACATCTTCAGGATCTACGCCTACTAAGCCGCGACCTGCAACTGGCTGAGGTGGCTCACGAAGTCCTACGTTCCCATTGGATGAGAGATACAAAACTGCGTTATGATCCAACTGGCAGTGCCGAACTTCTCCAGGAATATTTTAGAAACGAACAATACTATGAACTTTCCGTGATTGACCTAAACGCAGAGTTTAATATAGCCACCCTATGCCACGAAAACTCCAAGGAAGAACTAGCGGAAATGGTAATGGAGCTGTCAAGAGGGTAATGAGAGAAGAGATTTAACCACGAAAGGCACGAAAGGTTTGAGAGGAAGCAATGGAAACAAGTGGATCAATGGAATGAGGGAACCCCACCGCGTCATCCTCTGGCTTGACCAGGGGATCCATCTCCTTTTCCTTATCTTACCTAAAAGCCTAACTCCCCTCAGCCTTATACCCTCTTCCCGGACTCACATTACCGGAGGCAATGTGGAACTCTCACGGTTGGTATACCCTGCCTTGAGTACATCCATGGTACTTATGACTCCGAGGATTTTTTCCTCGTTGGCGATCAAAATACGGTGAACTTTATGATCAATCATGGCCCGTACAACTTCATCAATGGAGGCATCTTCAGATAGGGTTACCACTTCACGAGTCATAATATCGCGAACCTTAAAGTCCGAGAGAAATTCGGAGTTCTCAGAGACTTGCTCCTGAAACCAGGTATTGAGGTTGAAAAAATCTGTCTGAGCTACAATTCCGACCAAATCTGAATCTTGATTCAAAACAGGCAAGGAACTGATCTTGTTCTCCTGAAGAATTTTGCGAGCCTCGCCAACGGTAGCATGATCCTGGATCGTAATAACCTTCTCTGACATAATTTGTTTCGCCCGCATTCTCGCACCGCCTTTAAACCACTGAGCTAACCCCAAGTCTACCCGCTTAGCCATGAAGTTTCCAGCCTTAGAATCTAAATCTGTGGGGGATAACCGCAAATAGCGTGGGGCTCGCCCCTATGGGGTCCTGTGGGAAACCCCACTCAAGCGTTAGATTTTCCCCCGATTGGAAGCAGGTCTTTGAACTCTTATTCTGAGTAGAACTAGAAAGTTTATAGAGGAGAGCGTTTTGAAAAACTGGATCTTTGGGGCTTTGTTTAGCGCGGCAGCTATCCTTATCGGGGCTTTTTTAACTCCAGGCTTCTCTAATCTTACACGCGACAAACTAAGCGCTAAGGGACTTGCTGGATCGGAATTACCATCGTTTCGGTATTTCACAAAGCACATCATTCCCATCCTGGAGTCTCGCTGCGCTATCACCTGCCATGGAGTGAACGCACCGGATTTTAAAGCCTTCATGGATGATTCTAGCAACCAAAAAGGACTTTATTTTCCAATTCATCCACACAACGGCCTAATTCCACGCGACAAAACCCATCGAGTTCAGGTCTATAAAACGGTCTCTAAGCCGACCCGCATTCACCATAACGAACCAGTCGAATTCAGCCCATTGCTACGCCATCCCTTAACCGGCGAATTTGGCGGGCTGGCTCATAGAGGAGTTGAGGTCTTTTCCAGCCCAGAGGACAAGGACTATCAACGCCTCAAGGACTGGGTTGAAATCGAGATAGGCATACATGCTAAGCCCCTGCCACCGCTTCAACCCCAGGTTCGATTCTTCAAGGATCAAGTCCTTGGTGTTTTGGTACGAAATGGCTGTTTCCTTTCCTCCTGCCATGGCCCCAATACTTTCAATGAGTTGAAATTGATTCCACCTCTGCCGCGTACCGATTCTCCCTCAGGTGTCAGCGCTGGATTCTCCAGATCCATGATTCTTGAAAACCATAAACGCATGCTCGGAAAAACAGTGCGACAAGCCAATTTGGGCGGTCGTTTGGACCTAAGTCGCCTCATTGTAAAAAATCTGCCTATAAAAAAAGGCGGCGTCCATCAAAGAGGAGGAAATAATCAGTTTTTTGAATCCATGACAGACCCCGATGTAAAAATTCTTTTACAATGGTTAAAAATGGAGCAAAAGGCCCTGGCAAAGAAACTCCACTCGGGTCCATCTCCTATCCACCTTGAAGAACTGGGAGTGCTCCAGGGAATTGTTTTTATCCGAGGACCCCGTCATCAGCCCACGCAATTCTTTAATCCCGATGTTTTTTGGCCGGGATCCGATATCTACCTCCTAAAGAAAGCTGGAGATGTCTGGGAACCCAAAGCCATCAATCTTACCGAGGAATTTCACCCAAATTCTGAGGTCCACATCCAGTCCCTGGATATTCGCTACGATACCAAAACCCTCGTTTTTTCCATGAGAACCTCAAAGGACTCAGGATTTCGCCTCTATGAACTGGACCTAGAGGCGAGATCAAGTGCGCCTCCCCTGAGAAAAATCAGTTTTGGACCTGAGAGGCGTGAGGATGGTCATCTAATACACCATATTGACCCGGTCTATATTCCCGGTCCCTATGATCTCTCCAAAACAGATTTGTCGCATGTGGCCGTCGCTTTTGCCTCAAACGCCGCAGGAGAGATCACACCGTCGCTGCCATGGGGTTTTGTGGGAGAGGCCGATGGAGGCAGTAAAAGCGAGTTGATTGATCTACAAAGGACTGAGGCAGCCTCGACCTTTAGAGGTAAGCGCATCTACTTTGTAAGCGGTCCGCACCAGGGAGAATGGCGCAAAATTCTTGAACATCGAAAAGACCGGGGTAGCGTGGTGGGCTCCACATTCATTCTGGATCGACCCTTAAAAGAACCACCCGACCGTCGTTCAGTCTATGTCATTGAAAATCAGGTTGGAGCGAATCTGCCCGGTTTTGATATTTGGAGCCTGATTCCCACGCGCCATGATCCGACCAGTGCCTTCAATCAGACAGGTTCGCAAATGACTTTCACCTCTGCCCAGGAAAGACGCCCAAGCATGAGAACTAATGGTGAGGTCATGTTTACAACCCTAAGAAACCTGGCCTGGCAAGGGGATAAACCCGTATTTAATGCAGCCATTTTCCGTGTACATGCCGGGGGGTTTGACTATCATATTCAAGGGGGAAATCGCTCACGTTATCCCATTCATCTTGACTCCAGGGAATTACCACAAGGACTCGAGGTCCGACTTGCCATGGATCCAAGAAATTTAAGCCTGGGAGGCTCTCTACTTCTGGTGGATCATGGGTTTGGCGTTCATATTGAGCCCGACAACCCCGTGGATAACCTGCCTTTTACTCAAAAAATTGCCAAAGAAAAGGCCTCTTCAACCCCCAGGTTTCTTCCAGCGCAACTTCCATTTCTTCCTGAAACAGGTCCCAAAGCCATCACTCATACGGGAGTCTCCCCCGGTGGAGGGTTTCGAGACCCTTACCCACTCCCAGATGGAACCCTGCTGGTTTCCTATTCCAATGAATCCCTCAATCATCTAGACCCTCAGGCTGACCCCCAATGGGATGTCTATCAAATACGATTCCCAACGACCCTCCAATCTGAGGATGGTCAGTCGGTGGCTCCCTTCAAACTGCAAAAAATAGCTCCAGCATCAAAACCCCAATTTGCCGAGTATTCTCCTCGTCCTCTGGTGGTAAGGCTAAAGGAAAAAACGCAACTGAAACAGAAGTTTGCTCATCGTAGTGACGGTGCCAAGCCTATACGCCACAACGGTGTCCTAAGAATGCCTCCTGGAACTCCGGGAGAAATTGAGTGCTATGACTATCCTCTTTTGGAATCTTTTCTAACGCAGTTTGCACCCTCAGGTCCGCGAAATTTTCGTACAGCCCCGTCAAGCAACCCTAGCGGCGAATATAAACCCCCCGTTGAACGTGCCCACTATGTAAGAATCTTAGAGCAATCTCCTGTTTCACACAAGGACACGGACTTGATCCATTCCTCCCAGCCCGATAAAGATCCCTTTGCAACAGCAATGAGTCTTGGCATTCATCCTCCTAAAAGAATTGTTGCAGAAGTCCCTATTGAGGAGGATGGGTCGTTCTCTGCCCGTGTTCCCACCGAAGTCCCTCTTGTGGTCCAGGGACTTAACGAAGATCGCATGGCAATCCAATCCATGAACCGCTGGTTTTATCTGCATCCGGGTGAAAAGCTGACTTTTTCCATTCCACGCTCTATTTTCCCTCTGCGCTGCGCAGGCTGTCATGGAAGTCTTACAGGAAAACCAACCGATGGATTGGGGCCACCGGACTTAGTATCGGCCGGTTCGCGAGTGATGGCTACCTGGGACCCCGTACTTCGAAAACACCGTTCACCGACTCAAGGCAGTGCCGGGCCAGGACTTGCCGTAGACTTTAGAAGAGATATTCAACCCATTCTAGATCGAAAATGCGTCAAATGCCACGGTGGTAACAATCAACCCAGTGGAAATTTAGATCTAAGAGGCTGGCCCACCAAGCATTTTAGTCAATCCTACGAGGCCCTACACGCCCTTGAAGATCCTCAAAGTGGAAATTACGCCAATAAACGCTATATCAACGAACGCGAAGCTCTCTCAAGTGAAAGTTATCTCCTGGAAAAACTCCTGGGACGTGAACTTCTTGCACCTAGAAACCTGGAAACCAGGGGAGCGCCTCATCCTATGCATAACCCGCTAACCCAGAAAGAATTACTTAGCATTATCCGCTGGATTGATTTAGGAGCCACTTTCAAAGGCGGCCAAACAAAGGAACATTTGTGAGATCCCAACTGAAAATTCTCGTTTTCATC
>CAZRLV010000182.1:0-7336 GCA_964600955.1 uncultured bacterium | reverse complement strand
ATACTTCTCTCCCCCCTTCTTATTCTTGCTGGAATTTTAGGAGCCACTACGCCGATCGTTATTTTTCTACTCGGCTTTTGCCTCTTTGGAAAACCACAGGTTCGTAGATGACATCGCTTGAAGAGTCAGACAAGAGTAGCTACAGCTCTATGGTTGCGCGGCTGTTTTTGAGCAATAGAACAAACAAAACGAGTTCCAAGTATTATTTTTTTGTATTGCTCTTTCTATAATTGACTGGTATCTGAAAAAATTGTGTCCTAGGATAGCCGTGTGGACATGATTTCCGATCTACTTTCACACAACTTGTCACCATTTCAAATAGGAGACTATCCATGAATCAAATCAGTTTTTGGATTCTAGCCCTGCTATGTTGCTTTTTCTGGTTGTGTAGGTGGAGGCTCTTCATCCTCATCCACAGGCTCAGTCGCTAGTGTTGGTTTGCCTCTAAGTCAAGCTCAATCTCATGGTGCCGCCACCAATCAGGCAGTTCTTGGACTGGTGCAGACAGGGTCTCCATTCTTTGTTGCCGCACCCAGTATTGCATCAAGGCAAAAAATCTTTAGCAACTTTCAAAAGAAAGATCCATACCTGTCGGCTGTGAAGCTGTTATTGGGGATTCCCTTGGCAAAGAAGAGATTTTCATCCACAAAACTACGCAGATCAAAGGGGTTTACTGTAAACGATTCGGCAGGTACATACTCTGTTCGTGTGTATGACACGGATAATCCAAGTGTGGCATTTGATTTAACATTAGTAATGGTTTTTCGTACTGCTACAGGGCAAGTAATTTTAGGGGATGATTTTTCCGCGCTACATCAGGTAAATATGGCAATTTCCGGTTTTGACACTGAAAAAGGGATTCGTCTAACCTACAGCAACACAAATTTCGTGTTTCAGTCTTTAGGCGCCGACTCTTTTACAGTAAATGGATTTGGGACAATTACTGCTTCAGATGGTGGCAGTTTTGCATTGTTCGTTACCAATATAATCACATCCATCTCAACTGGGATAATTACAGGGGGACAAGTTAAAATTTCTGGCAATGATGGAGAAAAAAGCGTGGAAGTAATTTCTACCTTTCAGCCATCAGGGGTCCCAATCATTGAAGTAAAAGACGGTGGGACATTGGTAGAAACGCAAGTAGTGGCCCTTCCGACAGTGACTAAAAATAGTGGAAGTACCGTATTTGATAGTACCAGTGCTTTTATTACGCATCCATTTGTAGGCGATGTCTTGCAAAAAGGCACTAAGGTCTACAGTGGCTATCTGGGGTCAGAACCCATAAATATATCAATTTCTAAATCCAATGCTTTGGCTGTCGTCTGTGACATCAGCACACGTAGAATTTATACAGCGGCGGCATTGGATGGCGTAAGTGTTGCTGTGGAGTCATATATTGCGCAAGATACTGAAGGTAATGTTTGGGATTTAGGATCGGCAGATCTTCCCGTCAAAAACTGCGATAGTTTAGACTTGTCACTCCCTGCTTCCCTTGACAATGGGCGTACCTGGAATGAATCCTTTGATGGGTTGGCTGCATCTTCAACAGTTATGGGGAGTGATCTGAGCTACCAGGGATTTTCGGGTCTGAAATGGATTAAAACAACGGCTTCAGGTGTGCTGGAGGGGGTTTCTATTTCTATCGTGGCAGACGTTTATCTTAATACCACGTATGGTGAAGCATTTTTGGAAGGTAGTGTAACGGCCCAAGATACAAGTGTAGCCTTCAGGTTGAGCCGAGTTCCATGAATAAGCAGAATAGAACTCAGGCTGTTATTTTCCATGGGTTGAAACAACGCGTCCTTCGGTATGCATTAGACCAATGAGAAGAGTGTTGGAATGCCAAAGGATTCACCTTGATTGAAAAGCATAATCTGAATCAAGGAGAGTAATTTGAAAGATTATCATATCAATATTTTTTACAGCGAAGAGGATGAGGGATACATCGCTGATATTCCAGACCTTTCTCATTGCTCCGCTTTTGGGGGCACGCCAGAAACAGCCCTCCTGGAAGTGCTAAAGGCTAAGTCAGCTTTGCTAGAGGCTGCTCGCTTTAACAACAAACCAATTCCAGAGCCCAGTTATCGACCCGTGATTTACCAAGTTGCATAGCTCAAGGAAAAGAAAGGCTGAAGAAAAGACGGATCCCCCGGTCAAGCCGTAGGATGACAAAAACCAAGAATCAGAGGAATCAAAGGTAGCATAGGAATTAGGGGTAGTTTAAGAAAATAGAATTACCCCCGAGTCATCATTAGACCCACTAACGCGTCATCCTCTGGCTTGACCAGGGGATCCATTCAAAAGGTCGAAAAAATTCTTCATTCTGGATTCTGTCTTCTGCATTCTGAATTCTTGATTTTAAGATGGATTCCCCGGTCAAGCCGGAGGATGACGATAGGTGGCCTTTCCCCATTCCGAGAATTCCTTTATTCCGATAGTTCTTTAGTTCCTTCTTCTCCCCCTATCCCCCATCATTATTGAAAAAATCCCTATTTTCTGGTATTTTGCAACGCTTTTGATTCTAGCTTCTTTAAGGAGGCTGACATGAAATATCACATAGGAATTGACCTCGGTACAACCAATACCTCGATGACCATGGTCGAAGAGGGTTCTGAGGAATTGAATCAGGTAGGAATCCATCAACTCATCTCTGAAGGACTTTTGGACGCAAGACCGATCCTGCCCTCAGTGCTTTATCTTCCCACCGATTCAGAATTTCCCGAAGGGGCTATTGATCTTCCCTGGGAGAAAAACCCACCTTTTATTTTAGGAGAGATGGCTAAACGCCAATGGGAGAGGGCTGGGTATCGTATTGTTCATTCAGCTAAATCCTGGCTTTGTCATTCGGGAATCAGCCGTAAAGATGCGGTTTTGCCCTGGGGCAGCAAGGTTGAAGAGAAGCTCTCGGCCTTTGAGATGACTCAGAAAATTTTAAAGCATCTCAAGGATTCCTGGAATTACGATCAGGTGCTGGGCAAGGTAGACGAGCCCCTTGAGCAGCAAAATATTGTGATTACGGTTCCGGCGTCTTTTGATCCGGGGGCCAGGGACCTAACCCTTGAGGCTGCTACAGAGGTTGGTTTTATAAATGTTCGGCTTTTGGAGGAGCCCCAAGCCGCGCTTTATGCCTGGCTTCAGGCCCAGGGAGAATCCTGGCGTGACCAACTGGACGTGGGTTCTAAAGTTTTGGTTTGTGATATCGGTGGTGGAACCACAGACTTTTCTTTGATGGAAGCCATTGATGAGGAAGGTGTCCTTGGAATGCGCCGTGTGGCTGTGGGAAAGCATATCCTTCTGGGCGGAGACAATATGGATCTGGGCCTCACCCATACCCTGGCTGCCAAACTCAAAGAGGCTGGACAGGAGCCTGACGAGCAGCAGATGAGTTCTCTCGTGGCTCAGGCTCGTGAAGCCAAAGAGCAGATTCTTTCCGGTGAAAAGGACCAGGTCGATGTGGTTCTCGCGGGCAGCGGTTCGAGCTTGTTTGGCTCGGCCATTCAGACCACTTTGGAAAAACAGGAAGTCGATTCTTTAGTTCTAGAGGGGTTTTTCGGACATTGTGCCGTAACCGATCAGCCTATGGAGAAAAGATCGGGCGGCTTGCGTCAGGTTGGACTTGAATACGCTCAGGACCCATTGATTTTAAAGCATCTGGCCCAGTTCTTGGCCCATCAGGAAGCCAAGGGCGTTGCTCCAAGAGATGGATTTCCAGCAACCATTTTATTTAACGGTTCCATGTTTCGTGCACAAGTTCTAAGAGACCGAATCTGTAATTCTCTAAGCCGCTGGTTGCAAGGACTGACTAATTCAGATTCTGAGACAGATTCAGAGGAAAATTCTGCGGAGCTTAAGGTACGCATGCTCGAAGGTAATGATTACCCCCTGGCGGTTTCAAGAGGAGCCGCCTACTATGCCCAAGTTTCTCAGGGTAAGGGAATTCGTATCAAAGCTGCCCTGCCTTATTCCTATTATGTTGGGGTTGAAAAATCCCAAATGGCCGTGCCGGGGGTCCAGCCTCAATTGTCCCTGCTCTGTGTTGCACCTTATGGCATGGAAGAGGGGACCACAGTCAGTCTGGAAGGCGAGACCTTCTACCTGGTGCATGGAGAAGACGTTCAATTCAGGCTTTTTCGCTCCCCGTATCGCAAAGATCCCCTGGGTACCAGCACGGATTTGGGTTCAGAAGAGTTTGAAGAGATTTCCTGCCTGGAAAAATCCCTGGAAGAATCAGAAGGAGCCTCCCTCGTCCCGGTCTATCTCGAAACGGTGGCAACAGAAGTCGGCAGCTTGGAACTCTGGTGTGTCAGCACCGATGACCCCTCCAAGAAATGGAGATTGGAGTTTGAGGTGTTGAGGGGATAGGGAGAGAAGAAGGAATTAGAGGGAGAAGAAGGAACTAGAGAACTATAGGAATTATCGGAATTGGGAAAGGCCACTGCGTCATCCTGAACTTGATTCAGGATCCAGGGGTTTAGCCACATGGAGTTGTAGTGAAAGAGAAGATGGATACTGAATCAAGTTCAGCATGACGCATTTGTGGAATTCATGCACTTCTACGGCTTAACGTAATGACGGTTTGGGAGCGCAAAGTGGCTATATTGATCTTCAATCCTCTAGTTCTTTAATTCATGTCCACTAAATTTATCGGAATTGACCTGGGAACCACGAATTCTTCGCTGGCTTTTTCGCATGGTGGGATCATTGAAAATGCTCTGGTCAATCAGGCTGTGGGTGAGGATTTGTTTAAGCAATGTCCTCATTTGCCTTCTTTTCTTTATCTGCCTCCACAAAAGGACCTGGAGCGTTTCAAGCACTATCCTGGGTTTGAAGGCTTAGGGGCCATTGCGGGAACTTATGCCCGCAGCCTGTCTACACAGCTTCCGGGGCAAGTGGTTCAAAGCGCCAAGTCCTGGATTTCCCTCTCCAACGAAAATTCCCAGAATCGGATTCTTCCCTTTAAAGATCACGAAGTGGCTGGAGTCAGAGAAGAAGGGACCCAGATTCATAAACTTTCTCCGGTAGAGGCCCAATCTGCTTACTTAAAACAGTTCAAATCCCAGCTCCACGATCTTTTTGAATCCTCGAATATTGTGGTAACGGTTCCGGCTTCTTTTGATGAATTTGCGCGGCGTTTGACCCTGGACAGCATTGAATCTGCGGGAATTGAAAATGCGGTTTTGGTTGAAGAACCCCTCGCCGCTTTTTACAACTGGATGCATTACGGTGGAAAAAAGGCACAGAAGATTCAGACTGTTCTGGTGGCCGATATGGGCGGAGGGACCACAGATTTCAGTCTGCTGGAACGTAAAGGCTCTAGTTGGAGCCGTCGGGCGGTGGGGGATCACCTGCTTTTAGGGGGCGATAATATGGATTTAGCCCTTCTGGTTCAAAAAGAGCGCGAGCTAAACCGACAGCTTGACCCTCAGGAGTTTATTCAGGTTTTAGGGTTTGCCCGCGAAGTTAAAGAGGAATTTCTTCAAGCAAGCTCTGCGTCTCAAGAGCCTGAAGTCAAAGAACTGCGAGTTTTGAGCTCTGGCAGTCGCCTTTTTCAACATGACTTTGAAGTTCGATTTTCAAGAGATGAGGTTCTGGATTTTATCTTGGATGGCTTTTTTCCCGTGATTGCCGAGGGTGACCTTAGACTAAAAGAGGAGGCTCCAGTTCAGGATCTTGGCTTGAAGGAGTTTGGACTTCCGTATGCCAAAAACCCCGTAGTCACGATTCATCTGCATCAATTTCTTAAACAAGCCTGTCCAGAAGGACCCGACGCTGTACTTTTTCATGGAGGAGCCTTGCAGTCCTCGCCCGTTCGCAGTGCCTTGCTTGAAAATCTTAAGCTCTGGTTTTCAAAACCGGTTCAGGATTTAAAAAACCCGGATCCCTTGCTGGGTGTTTCGCATGGCGCCTGTATTTATGCCATGGCACGTGCCGGGCTACTCGACTTGATTCATTCCGGTCTGGCGCATAATCTTTTTATGAAAGTCGAAGAAAAAGGTGGGGGATCGTCGTTTACCTGTGTAGCCGCCGCAGGTCAGGAAGAAGGTAAGAAGGCTATTTGCCCGGCAAAATTTCAGGTCAAGGGCAATCAGCAGGTTCAGTTTCCTCTCTATCGCTCAAAAGGATGTGATCCGGTGGGTGTGGGAGAGATTCTGGATGCGGGGGATACTTTAGAAAAAGAGCTTTTGGGGCTACCGCCGGTATTTGCGAACTTGCCAGCAACCCATAATTTTTTCCCGGTACAGATTTCAAGCGAGATCGCGTCAACAGGCGAACTGAAACTATATTTGGACAATGCCCGTGACTCAGAGCAGTTTGAACTGAATTTTGAAACTCGCCTTCATTCAAAAGAGAAGAAAATCCTGAAAATCCCTCCCATGGCCGAGAAATTGATTCAATTACATTATGGCGGCGGTCAGGTTGCCAAAGAGGCTGAAGCTGAATTGAAAACCTTTGCCAAAAAAGGCCCGCGAGGGTTACTGAAGCAACTTGAAAAAATAATGGGTACAGCTCGCATGGAGTGGGGCGTAGATCTCTCGCGTTTCCTGGCAAAGCTTCTCATAGGCAGGCAAAAGTCCAGGCGAAAATCAGAGCTTCATGAACAAGCCTGGTTTAACGCAGTTGGTTTTTTTCTTAGGCCGGGCATGGGCCATCCTTTGGACAAAGAACTGATCGGACAGCTTATTCCCGCCAGCTTTATTCATTTTCCAAAGGTTGTGCAAAATCGCCTGGAATATTGGATTTTCTTGCGCAGAATCTCTGGGGGTCTAAGCGAGGCTCTGCAAAACATCTTATTTGAGTCCTATGCAGGTTATCTGAGAGGGGCAAAACCAGCGGTGAAATTACCCGGTCCCAATCCCGGAGCACAGGAGATGCGAGAGATGCTCAAGTGCTTTGTTTGTTTTGAGTATTTGAAGCCAGTACACAAGGAGAACCTGTTCAGGCTTCTCATGGACTCATTCTCAAAGGGGAGCCTCCCTAGAGAAGATTGGTGGCTTTTCTCTAGGCTGCTTTCACGGGTTATGCAATACGCCGGTTTTGGGCATTGTCTTCCGACTGCCCAGGCCCATCAGTTTTTTAAGTTGCTTTTGAAGAGTCCACGCAAAGAGAGAGAAATAACCAATATCCTCGGAACCCTTTTTCATCATGACGAAAATCGAAGAGTGGCCTTTGATGAAAAACTCAAAGACGACCTGATTTCACTCTATAACCTGAAAAGCCTGCACCTCGATCAGAGCGAAGAAGAACGCTATAGTTTCGGGGAGTCTCTACCGTTAGGACTGAAGATAATATAAAGAATGGAGTGAACTAGAAGAACTATCGGAACTAAAGAACTAGT
>CAZRLV010000181.1:0-7360 GCA_964600955.1 uncultured bacterium | reverse complement strand
AAGTTGTGGGCCATGCCTGGCACACATGGATCCCCCGATCAAGTCGGAGGATGACAAGAGTTGGGGAAGGAACTAAAGAACGATCGGAACTAGAGAACTATAGAATAAGAAAAGAGCGTAAAGGCGGCAGCATAAGGGGTGACTGCTTTTTCCTTTTTCCCATTCCGATGATTCCTGTAGTTCTTGTTTCTGTCATCCTCTGGCTTGACCAGGGGATCCATTCAAAAGGTCGAAAATCTTGGTCAAGCACGAATAATTGAAGAGAAGAGGAAGATGGATCCCCCGATCAAGTCGGAGGATGACGAGGGCTTTAAGGCTGTAGGTGAAGAAAAGATGGATCCTGAATCGAGTTCAGGATGACGCGATAGTGGCTTTCTTCTTCATTCCTCGGATTCCTTTGCTACCTTTGATTCCTCTAATTCCTTCCCTCCCCCACTTCACCTCACCGTAAACCTCCAGCGTTCTTGTGTCATGATCTTTAGGGCGGAGGTTGCGTTGGCCGATGAAGTTGGGTCAAATCTTGGGTTATAGCTTAAGGTTCGGTTGCCCGGAAGGATGGGAATGGGTGAAGGATCGATGGAAAGCTCTTTGGCGGCTAAAATCCCCCTCAGGTGAAATTTTGGCCCAAAGGATACTCGACCCTGCAAGGCAACCAGACCTGCTTCAATTTTATCTTGAACCTTGACCTGGATATTGCCTGCCAGGGAAACAAGCGTCAGTGGGTCTGACCCAGGACTTTGAATACGCTTTTCCAAGATAATATTGCCCTCCACCAGAACAATGCCTCCACCATCCTTACGTATTTTTAGATCCCGATGGATACGTAAATCGCCTTTGACGAGAGCAATTCCACTCAAACTTCCCTCACTCTGACCCGCAGGCTGGAAGCTTTGCAAAAAGTCCTCTCCCCTGGAAAAAACACGCCCTGATTTTTGACTAAGGAAGCTTAAATTTGAGATGGATTCAAAAGCAGAGTCTGTAAACAAAAGGCGACCCCCATCATCCTTAAGAGTGTAGCTAGATCCGAGGATTCGTTCACAAAAACGCGGCTCACCGAGCTCGGTGCTGATCTTTTCTAATCTTGACTGATTTTGAAGATCTGGATTGAGTTGGTCACATTCCAAATGAAATTGATTATCTAGCCCGGGGTCACCAAAGCTCACATTCGCCAGGTGGACTTGATTGTAGCCTTCTTCAACCACGCGCGACATCTGGGCGGTGTACTCGGAAAAATCTGAGTCAAAAACCTCTTTGAAAATTTGGATTGTTCCCGGCTGAGGGTTTCCAGGCCATCCACTATTCAAAGCAAAAATATCGGGTGTCAGAAAAGGCAAAGAAGCCGTGATCCCATGGCTTTGATTGTGCAGACCCTGAATCAGCGCCCATTTACGTCGAACATCGCCTAGAATCAAGGTGGGTGAAGGATTTTCTCTCGACCCAAAGAGGTTCAGTAGCGAAGTCTTTTTAACCTCGTCGGCTCCTAGCAGGGACAAGACCTCAAACTCAGAAAGCTCAGAATATTCTTGGAAAAGCCCGGAGCCACTGCGCCACCACTCAAACTCTCCGATATTTGGGTCCAGACTGAGATCCAGAAGCTTCTGATCCTTTCCGGCACGCGTCCCAGTCCCCACCGGATAGTATTCAAGAGGACGATTGGCGAATGCATCCTGTGCCTGAGAAACCCCCCATCCATGCGAAAGAGACAGCGACCAGGGGACACCGCCTAGATAAATCCAGCCCTGGTTCTCTAAAAAATCACGGGTTTGAGAGAGTGAGAGTGGGGTGCCCGGCGTCAATGTCGCACCTGAGCGAACGATCAATGGAATCTGGTAGGCATCCACGGGTGCTTTGGCATCTTGGATGGCATTGGCTTGCAAAATGCCAGGTCGCAGAAGAAAAAGCGTAAATTTACCAAGTACCGGAGGCAAAATACTGATCTGCTTGCATTCTTTGAAAGCCGTCAAGCGGGTTTGAACCTTGGAGACTTGAGCCTCTGCAACGACACTCAATAGATACGCGGCTTCCCTGGGGTCCGGTACCACACCTGAGATGGACTCTGCATGTAATACCCCCTTTTTTTGAAAATGAAAGTCCACTCGCACCTCAGCTTCACCCGCATTCAAACCCAGGGCGTGAGCGAAGTCGAATTCAAGGTTTAAATTAGCCTCACTAACCAGGCGGCCCTGAGAATCTAGAATTGACGCAATCAATCGCGTTAAGGATGGCGGTGCCTTTTCACGCTTGGGAAAGGTTGCGGGGTCTGAGTCATTCAGAAAATCGAGAACCTGATCCATCTGTGCTAACCCCAGCTCCAATGCACCCCGAGCCAGATGATAGCCTTGTTCCCGATTGAGATAATGATGGACACCTAAGAGTTGATGACGAGATACCCAAAACAGGCTCATACCCAGGGCTGCCAGTATGCTGGTCAATCCCAGAACCAGAGGAAGAACAGAACCCTTACGCATAAGTCAATCCGCTGAAACCAGAGTTTTTAACGCGTAGCTAAGCTCTTCCCCTGAAACCCTGGAACTCCAACGCACATTCACGAGAATCCGGAAGAAGCTTAAGGCGGTTTGCGCATCTGTAATTCTTGAAACTTCCAGATTCCTTGAAAATCTAGCAGGGCAGGTTTCCAAGCCAAGCGTCCCCAGCGACAGGGCTCCTTCCAGATCAAGATCACTAACAGGTCCCAGAGGCCGCAGCTCACTACGATCCACTGTTTTAAGGGCACTAAGATAGCTACTCGATAGTCCCATAGCCCGTACCATATCCTGCGATGAAGCATTCATTTTCTGGCTGGTTGAAAAAAGCTTGTATAGGGGCAAAGTCAAAACCCCCAGGATCAGCATGGCTATCAGAATCTCTGTAAGCGTCAGTCCTTTAAATTGCAGCATAAATTCCTCCCCCTCCAGGGACTCTGAAAAGCTTACGTCAAAGGATGAAGGGATTCAAGAAATGGATGAAGCGGAGGGCCGCCCCTCGCGTCATCCTGAACTCGATTCATGATCCAGGGGTAAGGCCACGTGGGACTGTTACGAAAGAGAAGATGGATACTGAATCAAGTTCAGCATGACGGAGTTTTGGGGCTTTCAGACTCTACGGTGGTTTCCGAAGCTTTTAAGAGATTTTAATAGGACTGCCCTGATGAATCAGGGGGCCGAGGAATTCAGGAATTCGAGGTAGAGGAAGAAAAAATAAGAGGAAATAATAGAAGCAATGCAATGGGGAAAGAGAAGATGAAGATGGATCCCCTGGTCAAGCCAGAGGATGACGGGGTTTGGTGGTGGCCTGATGCGTTGGCAGTTTTATTCTCCTAGCCCTTTTCTTCATTCTTGAATTCTTGAGTCCTTGAATTCTTGATTCTCGTCATCCTCCGACTTGATCGGGGGATCCATTCAAATGGTCGTAGAAAATCTTAATCTTCATCCCTAAATTCTTGAATTCTCAACTTTCGTCTAGTCCCAGCGGATAGTTAGATCTTGAATTTCACCACGGTTTTGACGCTCAAAGAGGCGCTTATGCTTTAAGGTACGGCGCACAGAATTTAAGTCCTCATTTCTGGGAAGCCTAACCAGAATGGAATTGGCATAATCCCTCAAGTCTTTGCGCAAAATACGCACGATGACATTCTTGGCGAATCCTCCCTGGTTTACACGGATATCCACATTGCGCAAAAGCTTTTGATTGAGCTCAATCTCTACGTCATCTTCGCGAAACCCACTATAGTCCACTCCGGGAATCAGCAATTTGAATTGAAATCGATCAGCTTCAGCCCCAAACTGGGACTTTTCGACCTGAGCCGGAACCCTTTTACCCTTTGTGTCACGAACCTCAAGGTTCAAAACAGGGTCCTTCAGTTGAATTTTCACCTGATAATGTTTCTGATTGGCGCGTAAGAGCACCGCCTCGCCGGAGCTGAAATATCCTTTGGCATTGGCGCGAATCAGGGCTGTAAAACCGGCCATAACAACGCGCACCTTGGCAAACCAGACCGGTTTATGCTCACTGTTAACCACCTCAACATCAAAGCTGTAATCCCCCTCAACAATGAATTGAGCATGCAATGAGGTCAGTGATAAAAAAACTAAAACAAAAAATACTCGAATTAAACGCATTTCAATCCCCCAAAAAAACAAAATGATGAAAAGAGGAACGGCATTCTTTCATTCCAAATCCAGACCTAGAACCCATCTTCACCTCTTTCACAGTCCAAAGTGCCTCTACCCCTGGATCCTGAATCAAGTTCAGCATGACGCGGTAGGGACTCTTCCCATTCCATTGATTCAACTGCCTCCATTGACCCCATTGTTTCCTCTTCTCTTCAACCCGCCTCGAATCCTTAATTCCTCTACTCTATCTTCATTATGCAATAATAAACTGTACGGGTGATCTGTCAAGACCTTTGAAGTATACCTGAATACCACCTGTGGCATTTTTGATTAAAGGATAGCTCCTATGAATCCGGTAGCCGTCATGCAACCCCATGTCCTTGCCTATAAAAGAAGCTCGAAGAAAGCCGGTGAATTTCTGTTTGTGCATAACCTTTCCGATCAGAGGCTGGATCTAAATATAAAGGGAATCGAGCAAGCTAAAAATGTCTTGAATGATGAGATGGTTTCCAGTAAAAATCTATGCCCCTTCGAATGTCTGTGGTTATCCATCGCCTGAGAGGATTGAAAATTATCTCCAAAGCTCATAGACTGGAATCTTAGCTCCGAGGTCAAAGTCCATGAGTATTGAGGAACTTCGCAAACAGGTTTTTAATGACAGTCCCAAAGAACGGGCTGTAGCCGTCAAGGGATTGGCCAAACTCAAATCCACGGAGGCTGTAGCCATACTAACTGAGGCTCTTGAAAAAGAGTCCCATGAGAAGATTCGCGAACTCCTTGAAAAAGCCATCCGCTTTATTAAAAAAAGCGCAAGTGGAGGTCAGAAACCGCGCAACAAAGTTATTACCCCCAAAGTCCTGGATAAGGCAAAAACTGCTTTGAGTTCGGGTTCCGCTGAGGATGAGAAAAAAGCTCTGAACTTTATTCGCAGAAACCGCTGTAGCGAACTCCTGCCTTTCTTAACCGAACTGGCTTCCAAACGGGGAGAAAAGGAATTTTCAATCGCCGTACTTAGAATTCTTCAGGAAATGGGAACCCCCGAACAGGGCGATGATCTGATTGAGTGGGTTAAACATCGTGATCCTGAGATTGCCTTGGAATCATTGAAAACCTACAAAGTCCTCAATCTTCTCTCCGAGGCCTGGCACTTCATTCCCGGCTTTTTAGAACATGAGCATACTGAACTGGCGAACTACAGCCAAATCCTGCTCAAGGAATTGGCTGAAACTGGCCATGTAGAGGCTTCAGAAGTCCTTGGCCAACGTGAGTCTCAGGCTGAAAAACATGAAGATATTGCTCCGTTTGTACCTGACGGCATGGATTCGGACCTCCTGCCCAAACGCAAGGATGATGCTCAAAAGGAGGAACAGGAAAAGGAAAGTCTCAAAAAAAAGGAGGCGGCGGCTCTTTTTAAACATAAAATGTCTCTTGAATCCGAGGATCCTGAACAACGTACTGAAGCTATCCTTCAAGTTTCCTCTTCTAAAGATCCCGAGGCCGTGGAACTCATCGTACAGTTGATTTCAAATGAACCAGACAACAAAGTCCTGGCCACAGGTTTAAGCTACCTGGGAAAATTAGGCCGGGAAACTGCCGTGAGTTCACTTCAGAACTTTCTCTCGCATGAAGATTCTCGCGTGAGGGCCAATGCCGTGGAAGGAATTCATGTTCTTCTAGGGCCAGAAAAACCAAAGCCCATGCTGGAACCCCTCTTGGAGGACCCTCATCATCGGGTACGTGCAAACGCTATTCTGGCTCTTTTTCCTTTAAAGCCAAAGGAATGTTTCTTGCCACTCAACTCTCTGGTGCTTTCAAAGCACAGGGATGAAAAAATGGCAGCATTGCGTTTGATCAAGCATCTGCAAGATGATATGCACCTGGGTTTCCTGCATCGATTTTTCAATGAAGAGGATGAGGAGTCCCGCGAAAAAGCCCGTGAAGTGCTTCAGTCCTGGACCGGGCTCAAGGAGGTCGCCGACTTTATCCTTGAAAAGCCTGATGGGAGTTTTCAGGAGTTTTTTGCCCAGGCGATGGAGAGTCAGCGAAAAGCGCAAAATGCTCAGATTGAACCCGGTGAAGAGTCCACCGACTCTCAGATTCCGCCCTTAGATTCTGAAGAAAGTCCTGATGACAAACCTGAACCCAAATCCTTCTGGTCCAGGATAAAAAAACTGTTCAAACGCTGATGCTCCCTCCCAGAAAGGCCATGACCCTCACAGAGGTAATGGTTGCTTTTGTGGTATTTCTCGCATTTTGCATTCCTATTTTAGGACTGCTCTCTACCTCACGCTATGGGTCAAAGCGTCAGTCTCACAAACTTCAAGCCGCTTTTCTAGCTCAATCATTGCTCAATGAAGCCCGTCATAATGCACAGATCAGAGGCTACGCCGGGGCACGCTTTAGATACCCTGTGCCCAAGGGGTTTACAGTGAAAAAAACCTACTCATCATTTCCAGGAAAGGAAAAAGGACTGACGTTTTTCACGGTAAAGATTGAATGGATGGAGTTCAAGAAAAAGCGTGAACTCGAGATGCAAACCCTTATCTCGCAAGAGGATGCCTTCTATGGCTTTAAAAACTAGGGCTTTTACACTGGTAGAACTCTTGATTGCACTGGGTATTTTTTCGGTTCTAGGGCTTGGGATCTATCGTGTTACTACCACCTTTGGCAGAGGAGCCCGTAAAAATATTCAGGCTGTTGATCGTATGCAGGATGGAGCCAGAGTCCTCACGATCCTTCACGAAGAATTGTTCTGGTGTAGCGATATAAGTTTCCCCCCTCTCAAAGTCCATTCAGAAAAAATTGACGTCAAACTCCCAGCCGGGCCTACGCGTTATATTTTTGAGAAGGGAACCTTCGTTCGCAGTCAAAACGGCAACACCACCACTCTGCTCAAAGGGCTCAAAAATCTTCAGTTTTATCGTCACGACACGGCGCTGCTTGAAATTCGTCTTGAAACCTTAAAGCAGAACCTGACCACTTGGAATTATCTGGAGAATCTAAAATGAACCGCAGAGGTTCAGCCTATTTGTTTGTGATCGCGGCACTGACCGTGGTTATGATTTTGCTGCTGGCCTCCATGAGAAAAACCACCGAAAACGCAAAACAGGTTTTTCATATTGAAAAACACCTCAAGTCTCGCAATTTACGAGACTCCTGCGTGACCTGGATCTTTCACAAAATAAAAACATTCCCCTTTGATAAAAGCGCAGACTTCAGCCTCGAAACAGACGAGGTAAAAATGGGTA
>CAZRLV010000180.1:0-7360 GCA_964600955.1 uncultured bacterium | reverse complement strand
GTCCACCCAGTCCGTGTTCACTGGATTTTTCGGTGGAGTTGATTCACCAAAACCAGGCTCTCCGTCAATGGGGTGAGAGATGTCGATTCCCACTTTTCCCCCATAGAGTTTTTGCGTTGCCGAATGATCCAGGGCATCCACAATCCCCTCGGTTATGAAAAGATCATTGGAAATATCAAGATGATCCAAGAAATAGTCCATAAAGGCAGCGTCATCATGAATCGGGGCATCTTCGGAAGCGGTCACGATAGTTTTACAAAAGCTGGCCTGCGTAAAACCCCAGATATGGCTCATCAAACGGCGGCCTTGAAATGGATAGTTCTTCTGGATCTGAAAGACCTGACAATTATGAAAATTCCCGTCCCACGGAAGGTGCTGATCAATGACTTCGGGGGCGATATGCTGTAGCAGAGGCAGAAACAAGCGCTCAATAGCATGAGCCATATAGCAGTCTTCCTTGGGAGAGCGTCCAACGACCGTAGCCAGATAGAGTGGCTTTTTTTTCAGGGTTATGGCTCTCACATGAAAGACCGGATAGGGTTCGACCGGGGTGTAATAGCCCGTATGATCTCCAAAAGGCCCCTCACCTCTCATCTCCCCGGGTTTAACAACCCCCTCTAAGACAATCTCCGCGTGGGCCGGGACCTCCAGGTCTACGGTTTTACAGGGAGCCATGGGGACCCCCTTTCCGCGAAGAAAACCTGAAAATACAGGCTCGTAGACCCCAGGGGGCAGCGGTGCCGCACCCGAGATCAGTGTTGCCGGGTCGGTACCAATGGCTACCGCCACTTCCATGGTTTTTCCTGCTTTTAAGTATTCACTGTGAAAATGTGAGCCATCTTTATGGATTTGCCAGTGCATGCCCGCTGTTTTGGAATCATAGATTTGCATGCGGTACATACCCATATTGAGTTGATTGCCATGCAAAGAGCGCGTAAAAACAAGAGGCAGGGTAATAAACGGTCCTCCATCCAGGGGCCAGCATGTGAGCACAGGCAAGAGCCCCAAATCGACGTCATCGCCTTTCAAAACCACTTCCTGACAAGGTGGGTTTCCGCGAATCCGACGCGGCGGAAATTTTAAAAGACTGCGATATCCCCAGGCCTTTTGAAATTTATTCCAGGCTCCATGGGGAATGGATAGATTTAAAAGTTGATGGAGTTCATCACCGTAGGACTCAAAGCCATGTTCCCCAAGTGCCAGGCTAATTCTTCTAAAGGATCCTAAAGCATTGATTAAAACCGGAATGGAAGATCCACGTACATTTTCAAATAATAAAGCCTTGCCTCCGTCCTGACGATTGGCGTGACGCAGATAAATTTCAGTAATTTCAAGATGGGGTGAGACTTCGGACTGGATGCGAACTAGTTCTCCGTGCTGCTCAAGAACCGACAGAAAATCCCAAATATCCTTAAAGGCTTTTTTCACTTGGCCATTATACAAAAAGCATGGGTGTCCATTGGGTTTTATTCTAAAATGAATTTAATCCCGGTCTAGGGTTTATGATTGCGCCTAGAATTTGTATACTAAAATGGGACGCGCAGAAGAAACATTTTGACGAAGGTACCGTAGACAATTGGGAGATGGTTCGCGGTTTTCTCTTCCGAGGAAATCCGAACTTTAGTTGTGCAAAATTTAAAAATTCTATTATTTCTTCCTGTAATTTTTATTACAGGCTGCATGACGCCCGAGGTGAAGAACCTGGCTCTGGGAGTCATTCAAAGTTTTACGGGCGATGTGTATTACCATCCCGCACAGACGAGTGAAAGGATTCGTCTGCAAAGGCAGAGACCTGTTTTCGCCTTGGACAAATTCGTGGTGGAAGCCGATTCCTATCTGCATGTTTATCTTCAAGACTATGGAGACCTCTATATTGAGCCTGATTCTACTGTCATACTCTTAGAGCCTGACTCTACTAAGCGTTTTGGCGTGCTTGTCAAAGTCATAGAAGGTGTCGTGGATTGTTTCATTGAGAAGAGAAATTCAAAGTTTGGGGTCCAAACCCCGGTGGCCGTAGCTGGAGTCCTGGGGACCCATTTCAAAGTTGAGGCCAGGGGAAATCAGACCATTATTTCCCTCGTAGAATCTCTGGGTGGTATTGAGGTCCAAAACCTGGTTCAGGATATGAGATCCCCCCCGATTCTGAGAATGGGCACAGATGATCTCGGACAGTTAACGGGGCAAAAAATCACTATTCCACATTCGAGTTTACCTCATCAGAAAACAGCAACCGATGTGCATAGTTTTGAGGATTCCTCCAGGTTTGTTCCGGGGATTCGAAGTTATGAACTCAAGCCATTGCCAGATCCCGGTACTTTATTTTTTCCTGCGGGCCACCGCGATTCCAAAATCCTCTTTCGGTCCTTTCGGGAGTATCACCCGTCCCGAACCCATGTCTACCAGCGCTAATCGCAGAGCAGTTACTCTAGTCGAGTTACTTTTTGCTGTACTTATTCTTGCAGCTTTTTTGGTTCCGGCCGGCTCCCTGTTTTTTCAGAGTTCACGACTACAGAAGCGTTCCAAACAGGAAGGCCTGGCCCATTTGGTCAGCCATCGAGTCATGGAAAAAATCCTGGCTCTCTCGCAGCAGGGCCTTAAGTTGGTTCCCGTTCATGCCAATTGGCATGCCATTGTTCCTCAGCAGGGACTGAAACTTTCCCCCTATTTCAAGGATTTTTCTGCTTCCTCAGATGGAATGCGTATTGTGGATTTCCCAGTCCTTAGCCGCGACCTCAAGTCCTTCAGACTTAGGGTCGAACTCAACCCGGTTTTGAACCTCGAAAATGAGTCCAGGATTCGACACGCTTTGGTTACGGTGGAATGGCCCATAGATCGAGGATCGGGTCGTTCCAGACATCGGCTTGAGGCCCTCGTGTCTGAATTGCTGGAGATTTAAGTGCTGGGTTCTGACACCTATATCAATCGATCGCGAGCCTTTACTTTGATGGAACTTCTGATCACATTGGCACTTGTCGTAGTTGTTATTTCTTTAGCGTACACCTATTCTGGCAGCTCTCGTGCTCTGAGCTCGCGCAAACTTGATGAAATGGGTGCTCTGGGAAATTCGCGCAGAATTCTCCAATGCCTGAATCATGAGATCAAGTCCACCGCCAGGGTACTCCTGCCCTCCAAGGAGAATCCCAGATCCAAATATATGGTGCTTCAAAATCAACAAGGGCAGTGGATTCAGTTCTTTTTTGATTCCAGGGGCAGGTTTTGCTCGAGAGTTTTTGGAGGAGATCCATCCAAGGTCCGGGTGCGTGTGGCTCAGCCCATGAATCGAGTGGTGTTACACCGTAAAGAGTTTTTGCTACGCGACAAGTCTGAGTTGGAGTTTTACCTGGTTTACCGCCAATTGGAAAATGGGCAAGAAGAGGATTTGATTGAGGTTTTTGACAGCTTCTCTCTGTAGTTCCAGGAAAGGAATTTTGATCCCTATAGTGGCTATAGGGATTTTCCTTGGGCTGTCTATTATTTTGCTCTACAATCGTTCTTTGCGCTCAGGAAGAAACCTGGAATCCCTGCTCCATCAGGATCAACGCTCCTATTATCTGGCGGAATCTGGCTTTCATCTGGCCCATGCGCGGCTTCGGCAAAAACCTTACGCCAAGCGATGGTATGCTCCTGAACCGCGCTTTGCAGAGGTGAGTCCTTTTGGAGATCAGCCCGTAGGAGGCGAGGCTGTATTTCAGTATTTTCTAACCGAGGTTGCCCTAAAGGGTGTGTTTTCACATATTTTTCTGCTTGTACGCGGGATCTACCATGAGGGACCCCGTCCAGGGGGTGGCACTCCAGGCAAAACCATCACGCTTCTCAAGGGCAAGCTAAAATTCCTGCCCTTTCCTGCCAATGAGGGACAGGAGCAGGAACTCTATGTTTTAGAGAAGGCTCCTCTCAATGGAGCAAAATTACTGGAGTTTATTGAGGATCCGCGCTACCAGGCATTTTTCAAGAACCAGGGTCAAAAAACAGATCAACTCATTCAAGCCTTGTTGGGTTTTCTCAAAGATAATCCCCTGAGAGCACTTGATCCAACTTTGCATATCCAGGCGGCAATGGGGGCGGCTCAACTAGAGCACCTGAATACATTGTTTCGGCGTGCCAGGCGTATCAGTATTCTCAGCTCCAATCCTGCTTTGGATAGTAGCATTCCCTTGGTTTCAGGGGTTCAAGCCCCTGGTTTTCCTGCAGACCCCATGGATTTAGTCAATGCCCTTGATCCCAAGTCTGATTCTTTCGGTCAGCTTTCAATTCCCGTCGACCCTTTAAGCCTTGCCAGCCCCCATTCCAGCAAACCTTTGGACTCTTTACGTCAGTCTTTGTCTACTCTCGTTCCTTCTCGAAAAAACCGACTTCTTTTATCTGAATATTTAACCATGTTTGAATCCCTTCCAGAGAGTGTCCTGATCCATGCTAATTTTACGGGAAGTACTCCAATTTCGCTCCCTGTTACATCAAGTCCCTCGGAGTTGATTTCACTAATCGCTCAAGATCTTCATAGAGGGGGGAAGGCCAGGCCACTGATCCAAGGACTAGAGGACGGCAGGATCCGTATAGAGTTTGCTGGCAGGAGAGAACTCAATCTTCAGGAGTTAAAACAACTTAGCGATTTCAAATGGAGTATGGACTCTATTTTTTCTACGACCTCAGAGGCAAGTTCCTCTCCCCCCCTTGAAGAGACAACCCATAGTAGCTATTCAGGGTCAGGTGCTGCAACGTCTTCAGGAGGCGCGCATTCCTCCGAGAATCCTTCAACCCGAGATCCTTATTCCGACCCTCTTGATCCGGAAAATTTACAGGAGATTATTCAAGAGAAAACGGGAGATTTGTTCGCTGGAATCGACCCGGATTCAGGTCCTAATCTAGATAATCTTGGAGAGGGTTTTGTGAAGGTTTTTTATGAGAGGCTGCGCTCAGACGCTGAGGAGTTTGCCGCTTATCAGGTGGCAACAACGGGACAGGAACCAAGCCGTAGTGATTGGGACCGCTTTTTTCAAGATCATCCCCAGCCCAATCGTTCTGTGGTGGAAAAAGTAGGCCAAGTTTTAAATGGCCTCTATCAGTCCCAAGACTATAGTTTTCATTACGGCGCGCATGTGCGTGACTATATAAAATACGACCATAAGCCTGTTTTCACAGAGGTTGAATGGAGCCGTGAGGAATTTAGAGAAGAGCTTTTATCCAAGCTCCTCTATTTTCGCCAACCCGTAAGAACCAATGCCGAGTTTTTAGAGTTATTTCGCAAATCCGCCTGGGGAGATAGCCTGGCCTCAAGTTCCATGGGAAAAGATCAATCAGATAAGGCCCATTCCGATTATTTCTTAATCAATAAAGAAACCGGCAACCGCGAACTTCTTTATGATTATTTGAGGAATAGGTTGTAGGTGATGAAAAGATGGATCCCCTGAATTCCTGTTCCCAAAGATTGCCAAAAAAGCTTGATTTTGGGCATTTTTTGTAACCTCCAACTTGCTTAACTCCGATGAATAGGAGAGTAGAGTTTCCTGATAAACCCAGCGGGACGGTGATGGAATGATGATCAATTGCAAAAAATGCAAGACTCAAAATGAAACAACAGCACGATTTTGCTTCCAATGCGGCGTCAAATTAAGCTCAGGACTGGCTAATCTCAATACCCCTCGTCCTCAAAGACAGAATAAAACTCGTTTTGTCACTGCATTAGACCCTGAAACTTTTATCACACATCCTCATCAGAAGAAGGAAGAAGTTATAACGCGCTCCAATCAGGGCACTATGATTGTGCCAGAACTCAAAGAAAAGCTGGGATTGAACCAGGAAAAACCTAAAGTCCAGCCCAAAAAACCAGTGCCCAAGCCAGCTAAAATTCCACAACCCATCAGGGTCAAGCAGACTGCAGGCCCCATGCAATCCGTTCAAAAACCTCAGCCGAGTCCACAAAGGCAGACTGTGCCAAAGGCCAAAACGCCTCCGGTCAAGAAAACTCATCGGCCTCCCCTACTCACTCCCACCGATAAGCTGACTCTGCAAAAGCAGATGCCTTCACGTGCCGTTCCGGGTGTAAAGCCTGTGAGTGAGGCTTTTCCCATGATGAATATCAATCGTCTTGAGGAGCAAAAAGCCCAGTTGAAAAAAATGCATGCCAGAAGACAACAGATTCAGGAGGATCTGGCCTATCTTGATGAGCTTTTGCCCCGCGAGGAAGAAGCGCAAAAAACAAAGGCTATTTCTCAAAAGCAGGTACAGGTGCCAACAAAGGTAGCGGTAAAGCCACCAGTAAAGCCAACAGAGCCTGAGGTATTCAAACAGGAAACAAAGCCTAGCCCGATTCCCGAAGAGTTTTCTGAACCGGTAACACCTTCCCTGCTACCTTCAAGCAAGACCCGCCTGGAAACTCAGGGTTGGCTGCAAACGATTCGCCTCAAACGACAGAGTTCCCCCTCAGAGCAGCTGCAAAACTATCAGCATGGGGACAGCTCAGAGTTTATAACGCCCTTTTTAACCGTAGCCGCACTAGTTTATTTCTGCTACGTTCTGTATATCTAAAACTCTTCCTCAGTGGATGAATCCAGGGCTTCGAACATGGAATCGACTTCTTCCATGGAGATTTTTGTCTTGGCGGTTTTGGCTGCTTCGGCTTCCTGCCTTTGCTTAAGAACCCCAACCCACTCCAGGGGGTGAATTTGATGCAGTGGTTTTTCCAGGTGCTTGTAAGCCAGGACTTCAAGCTCTTGAAATCCTTCAAATACGGAGTCTCTGGTCAGTGTCTCGCAGGCCTGGTCTGAATCTACCTGGTCCAGGTCATGAATATGCTCGAACCAAAAGTGAATAAAATAAACCATCAATGAGCCTGCCAAAATTCCGCTCCATTGGCCGGATACAAAATTTTCAATGGATTCCTGAAAGCCAAGAATCCACTTTTTTCGATTCTGAGGTAGAGGCAGATTCACTTCGTCCCAATCTAGACTCTCGACAGGCTCAACACATAGCGGCTTTGCGGATTTCTTACGAATCAAATCACTGTCGATAAGACTTTTCATGGAGTCCTGAATAGCATCCTCATCCAGCCCAGTCGTTAGCACAACTTCCTCTGTTTGAATTTTGACTGGCTTCCCCTGAGATCGTGCTAGCACATAAAGGTAGATATAGCCCGCATCTGAGGATTGTTCGTGAAACTTGCCGGTTTCGATCAGGGAGTGGAGATGTTCAATTAATGTCATATGTTCTGCCTAAGTCGAGGCAGTATACTAGAACTGGGAGCAAGATCTCCAGTCTATGAGGCGGTTTAAATCACCCCTGCGCTTCAGGCAATTACTTTGAGGAAACTCATGGATAGGAAACATACAGGATTCACTCAAAGGATTATCCGGCGAACATTCTT
>CAZRLV010000179.1:6608-7395 GCA_964600955.1 uncultured bacterium | reverse complement strand
CATCCACGAGAATATAGAACTTGCCCTGACGAATATCTTCCAGACATTCTTCAATGGAGTTAAACGCCTCAGAAAAGGCAGAAGTCTCGCTCTGTTTTTCGGTCATTTTATTCCCCGGGTTTCAAAAAGCCTGACTGAACCAAAGTCTTTTGAAGCTCTCGGTTTTTCTGGCTTTTTGCATGCGGCCCCAGAAATTTATGGATGTATTTTCCCAGGATATCCACCTCGATATTAACACAGCCGTCAATTGCCAGGTCTCCGAGGTTTGTTGATGCAAGAGTGTGGGGAATAATCATGACATCAAATTTATCTTCCTGAACCTGATTGAGAGTCAAGGAGATACCGTCCAGAGCCACCGAACCTTTTTCAACCAGATAGGGTGAAAGCGAGCCTGAAACCTGAAACTCAAACTGGTAATAATCGCCCAGCTGACACTTTGAGATCATGGAAACAAGTCCATCCACATGCCCAAGAACGAAATGTCCCCCCAGCCGGCCATTTGCCTGTAAAGCACGCTCCAAGTTCAACCGACTGCCTGATTGAAGATCTGATAGGGTGGATTTTGAACGGGTCTCCTGCGAAACATCAACGTCAAATCCGAAGGAGTCAAAGTTTACGGCAGTCAGACAAACCCCGTTTACAGAAATCGAGTCCCCCAAAGCAAGGTCCTCAAGAACCTTCTGACAGCCAATGCGAAGTCGGTCCTCACCTCGCCACCCCTCAACAAGACCCACTTCTTCAATAATTCGAGTAAAATATTTAGCTTCTTAATAGAGGCAGTAGATTT
>CAZRLV010000179.1:0-6598 GCA_964600955.1 uncultured bacterium | reverse complement strand
TCAATTATTCCAGTAAACATAATTTTTCCTCTCCCAATTCCGATGATTCCGATAGTTCTTTAGTTCCGTTACTCCCCCCCCCCTCTTCTCTTCAACTTTTTGTGGCTAAAATGCTTCCCTCCACCATAAACGAATCTGTGAAACTTCGCGTGGCTTTCATCTCCATTTTGTATTCCTGGCTCACTGGAAAACCCCTTAATCCCGAACTTCCAAAGATCACGGGGCCGTAAAAAGCGTAAAGATAATCCAGATAACCAGACTCCAGTAAAAAAGCCCCCAATCTTGAACCACCCTCGACCAGAATGCTGATGATTCCCCTGGATCTGAGTTCCTCGAAAAGAACTTGCCAACAGCCCTCATAGTCTTTGACATTAGCAAGTACAATTTGCTCTATCCATGGCGCAAGATCCCCACGGGGTGAGGAACTAAAATAGAGAACCTCACCCTCGAGAAATACATTTAGATTCGGGTTAAGCGTCCCTGCAGGATCCATTACAATTCTTAGAGGACTTTTGGCTTTAACCCAGCGGCAGTCCAAGCGCGGATTATCCTGGATTAAGGTGCCGCGGCCCACCAGAATTGCTTGATAACCAGCCCGCAAATGATGGACGTATTTTCTGGCTTTTTGGGAGGTGATCCAACGCGAACTCCCATCTTCCCGCGCGATGCAGCCATCCAGGGACAAAGCCAACTTTAAGGCTAGAAAGGGACGCCTGGTTTCCAGGCTACGAAAAAAAGGCAAATTAAGATTCTCGGCCTCATCTTGCAGTAACCCGCTTTGACATTCAACTCCCCTCTCTTTTAGAAAATCCAAACCGCCAGATGCCTGAATATGTGGATCTCTGGCTGCTACGATGACCCTCCTTATGCCTGCTTTAAGAATTGCTTGAGTGCAGGGCGGCGTTTTTCCCTGATGATTACAGGGCTCCAGGGTGACATAAAGGGTGGCGCCGTTTGCTTTGGAGCCCGCCTGCCTAAAAGCCATGACCTCAGCATGTGGGCCACCAAAAAAACCATGATAGCCCTCGGCTATAATCGATCCACCTTGAGAAATGACAGCACCGACCATTGGATTGGGGCTGGTTCTACCCCATCCTTTACAGGCAAGCCGCAGAGCCCTGCGCATAAATTTTTGATCTAGGCTGGAAAAGGAATCAGTCATCGACCCGTGCCGACACTTCTTTGCCCATGAGCCAGATCAGAAATCCCAAAAGCAACAAGAGAAACCATGGCGAAAAGTTCAAAACGAATGCCAAAGGATAAAGAACTAAAGCTGTTCCGACACGCAGGCTCGGATTCTCTCGAATCTGTTTTGCAAATGGTGGTGACCAACGGTAGTAGGCTTTAATCAAACGGATACCCCAGGGAGATGCTAATAAAACACGATCCCTGAAGCGCGTGAAAATACCCACTAGCCAGGAGTCCTTGGAGCCTGAGGTCGCTGTGGCAATAAAACAACCCCCTCCACCTCCACCCCCTTGCACTTCGAAAGCCGCAGCCTGCGAGCCAGACAACACGCCTGATGCGGTAGGATCGGGCGTGGGTGACACAGTGCTGAGGCTCGCGCGGGCAAACAAACGTGTTTCATCTGGAAGAGAGAGAGTGCCACGATCATCTCTTACCTGCAGTGAAAAAACATAGGTATCTTCTGCAGGAGCTATAAAACTTGGATTTCGGGATCTGGAGTTTGTCAGGGCTATCGGTAGCCCCTGGATCTGTGTCCATAAAAAGTCTAAATTCGCCGTGGGGCCTATGGAAAGATTGCCATTCAAGGAGCTCAGAGCTCCTACTGAAATGGATTGATCCGAACCTGCATTCGCTATAGGGGCCACTTCATTTTGGCCTAAAATCACGACAACAAATTGATCATTGAGCGAGAAAAATTCCCCGTCAAATACCTGAATAGAGAAGGTGTATGTACCCGCTTTTGGCGGTTGGATTACAGGACGACAAGTGTTCAGGTCATCAGCTACAACGGGAGGGCCATCTACCTGAGTCCATTGGCAGTCCAATGTCGCGGTGTCCGTGGCCTCTGCCTCAGCTGCGACACTGGTAATAGTGTCACAGGGTTTTAGCTCAGTAATAGGAAGGTTATGCTCTCCAAAAGGTGCTGCGTCAATTGAAGGGCTATCGATTAAATCATGGTCCATGCACAGAGGTTCAGGACTTAGTTGAACTCCTAAGCCCTGCACAACATTATCGCCCGCCACAACACTGGGAATAAAATTATTTTCACCCTTGCCTGATTCTGCCTCGAGTTCATCAAAATGATCGTTTACCAATAAAGTCACAGCACGCGGCAGGGACTTTTGCAGTTGGCCATCTACGATCTGCTGAACACTCAGTTCAAAACTGTAGGTTCCCATTTCTAACGGCAAAAATATCACCTTGGAACAATCAGCCACCACTGGACTCAGAGTAGTGTCTTGACCCAGAGTCTGAACCCAGTCATAAGGCTGGTCAAGGAGTAAACAATTATCGGTGGCAACTGCCTGATTAAATGTAGAGCCATTTGAGGCTTGTATTTGGTCATGGTCTGGATAAGAACTGAGGCCGCTTAGCTCAACCTCAAAATTTACGGGAACACGGTAAAGACTCACGCTTTCATTAATCGATAGGCCCTGAACCGACTTTTGAATACTTGCCGAGGTTGAAAGCTTATCTGAAAATCGCGTGGGAGTCCCTACCACTCCAGGCTTTGAAATTGGAAGAAGGGTGTTAATATCATTCACCAAAATACGCACGCAGTCTGGTGAGCTCTCCAAGCCCTTGCCTTCTTCACGAACCATGAGCTTATAAGCAAAAATACCGGCCCTCGAGAACTGAACACTTGGACTTTCCTCTGTGGAAACTATGGAAGAGGCAACCTGGGTATCCTGGGCTTCCAATCCGGTGCACGCAGCTGGGACCTCTTTTGTGGTGGAAGTAATTAACTCCCAAGTATAAAGAAGTTTCGATGTTTTGGACACTCCCCCGGATCGCTCGCCTTGGAGGTTCACAGCAACATCTTTGGAGGTTACAAGATCTTCGCCGGCATCTGCTATTGGGAAAACATCCACGTTTGAGTTGATATGAACCACAACCTCATCACGTGAAACCAGGCCCAGAGGGTCGGTGGCAATCAACTGGAATTCGTATTTGCCGGCGCGATCCGTGATAAAGCTGGTCAGTTGACTGCGCGGTTGACTTAAGCCAAATCCGCCGACCTGATTGCCTAGCTCAGGACCGCTGAGTTGAATCCAGAGAAAGGAAAGCGGATCACCGTTGGGATCACGGCTCAACCTGCCATCCAAAAGAATCCTATGTGCCCCGATTCCCTCTGTCGCAGTGCTCACTCGTCCACTGTGATTAGGGCCAGCATGAGCAACAGGAGGCAAATTACCCAGAGTATAAATAACCTCATCTTTTTCTGATGTAACCCCCTGATTGGTCTGAATTTTTAGACTCACTCGATAAGTCCCGGCTTTTTTGGCAGTAAAAAACGTTTTGGCGCTGAGGGTATTGTCAATCACCGGAGGAGTTAAGGGCGAGGTTTGGTTTTTCTGATTCGGAGCCGATTCCATAGTCCATATAAAAATCAACTGCCCCGTTGGAATTCCATTTTGATTCGAGCTTCTAGAATCCAAAATTACCACCCCGGGTTCAATACTTTGATCCTCACCCGCATTGGCTATGGGAAGGACATCGAAAGGATTGTACATATCCCTGCCGGCCTTGAATTCCTCCACATTGTTCACGCCGTCATTATCAAAGTCCAACAAGGCATCCGTCTCGTCAAATCGATTGAGTTCTGGAAAGCTATCATCTGCTTCTATCTCGTCGGGAAGACTATCTCCATCTGAATCTAGATCAAAAATGCCATCTCCGTCCAGGTCTCGCGAAGCCTGAGTTTCAAATAGAGCTTGAGTTTTGAAGCTCACGACATTTTCGGCTTGACCCAAATTCCCAAGCTCGTCACGCATTGAAATCGTAATTTGATAAGTGCTATCTGGGCACAGAGCTGAAAAGTCACCCTCAAGAGCAACCACATGGCAATTCGTTGGAATGCTTCCATCTACTTGGAATCCAGAAAAAATACGGTTTGCTTCGCCCACAGTAACAGCATGTTGGGTCTGGAATAAAAGCTGGGAAGTCTCGAAAAAATCCTGCTCAATCCCTGGGTTATCCTGCGGTTTAAGCGTAAGAAACCCCACCGCCTTTTCAGAGGTATTCCATGAAATCGTAGCGTTTTGCTGACCGATATTGGTAACCAAAACCCCGGAAACCTGAGGGGCAGTAATATCCACCTGGATCTGCTGGGTTAATGCCAGAGATTCATTACCAAAAAGATCCACAGAAACCATTTCAATCTCATTCACCCCCTGGCGCAGTCCGTCAAGTTGGCGGGTCCAGGTTCCGTCCTGCGCCACCCGTGTTGTAGCTCCTTGTGCCCCTGTGCTTAGATTCCGTACCCGGATAAAACTAAGGGCTTCTGCTTTCCCGCAAATCAGCGTATTCAAAGCACTGAGCAGCGCAGGGATCACGGTCTCTCCCGGGCAAACACTGAGGATGGGTTGAATCGGTTTGGTTTGATCAACACTGGCTTGAACGCCTATTATATTGGCAATATTTAGAAACTTAAGGGCTGATGTAGGAAGCGCTGTAAAGCTGGCTGGGTCGGCATTACCCAGGGTTGAAACATCCACGGTAATGGACTTATGAAGCTGTCGTGCCCGCACCCCCCTCATCTCCATGTCCAGGCCCAGATTAAAATTGCTGACTAAAAAAGCCTGAAGATTGACGGCGTTCTCGCCTGCCACCAATTGATCCCGAGCCTGAATTTGCCCAGGGTCAACCCGGACAGGAATATAGGGTAGAACTTGCAAAGACCGTGTCGGAAATACATCTCCTTGAACATCGATCGTGTACACTGCCAACAAACCCACCCGTTCAGCAACTTTCCCATCAATGGCTGGATTCAGTACGATACTGGTAATCGAGCTCCCGGATCTTGAAGGGTAGGCTATATTTTTAAACCGAGCTTGAAAAACCGACTCAGAGACCACAACCGCGCCATTTTCATTCAAAATCCTGGGATATAGGCTTTCTTCTAAAATCAGGCTCTCTAGTTTAGCAGTTGCCAAAAGCACATCATGGGTTTGATTGAACTCTCCATCGGGTGTCCAGGTTTTAAAATCGTCTGACTCCCGATCCTGGGCTGAGCCATCCATATAAAGCTTGATCGACTTCTCTGGAAGTAGACCCCGCTCAAGAGTGAGTGCATCACCTACAAATTCAAAGAAATTGGAACCCGTGATAAAGATATTCAGACTTTCAAGGGTCAGGGGTTCACGCCTCCCTCCAAACACGGAAATTCCAACGGCTTCGATATTTGTGGTCTTTGGGCCCACAGAAGTCTTTGGGGTACTTACCCTTGAGGATCGTGTTGATAGAAGATCCTGCGCTGGAACCACCGGGAAATCATCGGGCTGTTCCAAAATCAACGGCCCCTGAGTAATTACGGTTGAAGTTTGATTTCCGTAGTCATAAGTAGAGTCCTCAGGCCATCGAATTTGAGCCGTCAACGCGGCACTTACACCTGTCCCTAGAACGGTGCGTTGGATATAAGGATAGGAGTACTCAAAAGGTACGGCAAAAATGGGGGGACTCGCATTGTTGGGGTCACTGATATCCGTCAAAGTTACCTGTCCACGATGAATGTCTCGATTTGCATCTTGTGCCTTCCTTCCAGCCAGGTTTCGAGGAAGAAAGTCCATAGCGAAGTAGTGATTTTGAGTCTGAATTACAACGTCTGGTTGTGAAATACACAGAATATTGGTAACCCCATCACTCACACCCCTGGAAATATAATAATCCAGAAAACCATCTAGATTCACATCTACCCATTGAATCCTATTATTCTCCTTGTCTTCAGAAGACCCACAGTCATTGATTTTGCGTATTGAAGCTCCCCCCTCTGTGGAAGGCCCCAAAAGTTTAGGTTCAACCAAAAAATGCTCATCAGAATTCAAAACACTTAAGTCCATAAACCCATCGTTATCGACATCAATTATCGCTCCATCCCTGGAATCCCCCCTCTCCATGGTTTGTACCAAGGCATCATTGACCGGGAGAATGGCCTCGACAAACCCCGCATTTCCACGAAGAAAAAGCTGATTTGAAAAGGTTTGCTGGGGGTTGTCATTAGCAAGCATATAGACATCTTGAAGTCCATCCCGATTGATATCCCCTACCGCAGGACGACGGCGTGCCGGTTGAAGACTGACGGAAAGCTCTAGAGGATTTAACCCGAAAAGAGCACCTGGCTCGCTATTGTCAAAGGGTTTTTGAGAAAAAAGTTCGCGGACTACCGTGACACCAACAGGACTGCTAAAAAACAGACGATCTCCGTCCCCTTCATTAGTAATCAGCAAATCATCAACAAGGTCACCATCAAAATCCTCAGATATTACCGCTTGCCCTTTTAGATAACGGGTGAACGGCGGAACGGAAGGCAAGTTCAATAATTCGTTTTCCTCGTCCGAAACCAGAGAAGCGGGTTGCTTAAAGTCCTGCCCTATAGTCAAAGTGGAAGTAGCTCCTGATCCATAGAGAAGTG
>CAZRLV010000178.1:4301-7416 GCA_964600955.1 uncultured bacterium | reverse complement strand
TTCTTTCAACTCCTCGATAAATTCAAGGGCCTGTTTTGCTGGTTTGGATTTAGCAAGGCTCAACCAATCCTTCCATGCAAAACTATTATGCATGATGCCATTGCGCAGCCGATCTATTTGCTCGCCGTAATCACGAGTTTTGTCGAAGGATTCTGCCATTCTAAGAGAATTGACAGTGGATTCAAGCACCCCCAATAGCTCTTTTGATGGAATGGAGTTTCCCTTTTCAGGCAAAATTTCCTCGCACCTATCCTTTGAGGACTGTAGCGAATTTATTAAATCCTCTGGCGCGAGACCATTGGTACGCGCCATATTCACCAACTCAGATACGTGATCAGACCAGGACTCCAGAGCAAACCGATGAGCGAGGACTTCGAGTTTATTAAAGAGTGATTCGTCGATAGCAGAAGCCAGGGACTGAGTTAGCAAAAGTTTAGACTGAGCTTCATCGACTACATTGAGTCTTGGACTTAGCCCCGCCTCAAAACAAAATTCCTCAAGATAGGACTGACAAACACTGTGTACGGTTCCAATACGTGCTTTAGAAAGCAGTTGCGACTGCTCCACCATCCCCTCTTGCAAAAAGGCGATTCCCACCCTCTCGATCAATTCAGAAGCCGCTTTCTTGGTGAAAGTCGTAAGAATAATACGATCGGGCCTGACTTTTTTCGCCTTTACATCGGCGACGAGTCTTTGGACGAGGCTATAGGTTTTGCCTGTACCGGCGCCTGCACGCAAGAATTCGACTCGTTCACACATGGCTCATTTCTCCAGCCTGTAAGCACGTAATAATCATTAAATCTATCCACCTTGTTTTTTCCATCCAATGCAACATTAACTGCTTTTCCAGGGGTAAAAGCATAGGCAACGTCTGCGGTGCCTTCTACAGGCACCTCCACCCAGCCATCTTGTAGCTGTTCCAGGCGAGTCGCAACATCCTTTAGTAAATCTAAATAAAGCTTGGACAAATGATGCGAAGTAGTCACAGCCGGGGCTATACCAGCCAAACCCTTGCCATGCAAAATCATCCTGGCATCCGTAATAACGAAAAATCCGCAGTAAACCAGGGAAGAATTAAGATTTTGCGAAACAAGATGCTCATAGACCGCAAGTTGAAGGGCCTTTCCTTTTTGAATATCATCCACAAAAGATGATGACCTGGACCATTTCACATCAAGGACCAACCATTGCCCTCCTTCTAGTTCTACCAGGAGATCAAGCACCCCCTCAAGCGCAATCTCTTCCTCCGTTCTAAGCCTGTGTTCCGAGAAGACTGACCTGGCTCCGAGATTTTGCAAACGCTTATGTAAAACAAGCAGTGAGTTCTTCATAACCCGACGAAAATTCTCAATCTGGGCACGATTCTCCTCACGTAAAAATATAGCCCCCTGAGTTTGAATAAAATCGGGGAAAAAGGAATCAAACCAGGACTGGATCTGCTCATCCGCCCAGGCTTTTCGATTCTGATAGTCGCTAAAATGCACCTCATAAAATCGATGGGCCAATTGCCCTCTCAGTCGATTGGTAAGAACAGGGTATTCAAGATGCTGTTTTAGCCCACAGGCATACCGAAAAACCCATTTATAGGGAGTGAACACAAGAGAACTCAAACTGGAATAGGATTCCAAATCTCTGAGAGCAAGCACACCTTTTAAATCTTCAATTGCCCACCAGCGTTTGATGACCGGCAACGGCTTTGGGGCTATTTCTTTTTGCTGAGAGCTTGAAACTAAAAAATTTGAAAATTGAGGATTTTCAAAGGCCGCCGAAATGGCTGAAAATATCGGGTGCTCATGAAATTCCCGGGTGCGCAAGATGCGAAGCTGTTTTTTGCTGTGAGATAAAACCCGCTCCATCTCAACCCAGGCTAGCCGACTCTCACGCTCCAGTTCTCCGATAGAAAACCCCTGCTTTTCAAAATCCTCGATCTCGGTCTGAGTCCAGGAATGACTCGGCGCTGAAAAACCAGGCCCAGGCCACCAGGTAATGGCATCCAAGCCCTCCAGAAGAGAAAAACCACTATGGAAATACGAAAAAGAGCCCAACTCATGCGATTTGACCTTGATAAGTCCCAACCGAGAGGCAATCTGAAAGGCAGTCTTCTCAAACTGCTTTTTTGAGATAAAAGCATCTCTTTGCAAATCCATCTCTCCGAGGACAATCTCAATAAATGCCCTAGCCGAGTGAAAATTCTCTGCACCGCAGCTTCCAGGCAACGCTGATTTTCTATACAGCAAAGTGCTTAGTTTAGAGCCAATATTTTGCAGGGATGAAGTCGGTATCCCCGTCTCAGCATTGAATTTCTCTTGAACCAACCAGAACTCAAGCTCGTTTTTAGCGATAGAGTCATCCTGCAAACACCTGACCCAGGCATCGAAATCATACCCCGGCTGAGAAGCGATAAATTCAGCGATCTTCCTTCGCACCTTGATAGGCAATCCACCCACGGGATGCAGCAGATATTCCATCATCGATCCCGGATCAAAAGGCTCCCAGAGATTATGAAAAAACAAGAGCACCCAGTGCAAAACCGGGTTTCTAGATAGCCGAGCATGAACGGGTAACCCCGGGGCCTGAAGGCAGGCGCCACCCTCAAAAAGATCATCTTCATGAGAAGAATCCACAACCCAGCAAGTCGCGAGCTCTTTTGCCAGATGATGCGCCTCTAACTGAATCATAGATGCCAGCTCCAAAGCACTGTCTGCCTCTTGTAGAAGAAGGGACCCATCCCCAAGAAATGAAACGGAATCTTTGCCATCCGAACGAAACCAATCCCGCAGACTTTGCAAATCACAGGGCTCAAAATGGTTGGTCTTGACGGGGGGCTGCCAGTGCAAAGGGACAGCTTTTTCCAGATGCTCTAGCAAGCGCAAAACGGCAGGAGAAAAGCTATCTGGAGAAGAATATACAATAATGGAATCTATACCGGGATCTGCATACTCCAGGGTATTTAGAAGGCTAAAAACACGCTGGGCCTGATTCAGTGCAATAGCATGCTCTGCCTCAATCTCAACATCAAATAAATCCAAAAGCCGGGAAGAGTCCGTTGCAAAAGCCTGCCCATCCCAACCCATACCAAAAAGCTGATCGCGCCACTGCAAAAGCTTCTCTGCCA
>CAZRLV010000178.1:0-4283 GCA_964600955.1 uncultured bacterium | reverse complement strand
TTACCCTTCTGAGCGGTCGCCAGACAGTGCTGATATTGAAGCACCCTCCGATAAGGTTCAACCGAAGAAACATGATGCCCGAGGCGATTCTCAAGCGCCTGAACAAACCCAGCCTCACCCAAAACCGCTTCCCCGCTGGGAAAACCTAATTCAAGATAGGGTTCCTGATCAAAATTATAGCCTAAGTGGATTTTCATCACGAAAATCTATCTTACCAGCTAAAATGCCACACCAATGGGAAGTTGAGTTTCATTCAAATCCTTCAGTATTACCATGGATATAGGTTGGCGTTAACCGTTTGTTTCGTGCAATCTACCCTCAACATACTTATGAAGGATGCTAGCAATCAACGTCTGGTAAGGAATCCCTTCAGCAAGTGCTTTTTTCTGAAGACCACGAAGATCTTTTGAAGAAATTCGAATATTAATCCGAGCATCTTTCCTAAGCATTGCTTCAGCATATTCTTTATGCTTCTTCTGTGTGCTTGCAGCGTTCTTTGAGGACCTTACATTTCCAGAATCAAAAGCCTCCAAAATTTCACGTTCTTCTTGATCTAGCTTGTTCATTTCTTAATACCTCGATAGTTTTTAGTCGCTTTGCGGCTAGGAATGATCGTCTTTAAAAAAACCTCTTCCTCCGATTCAACGAATGGAACGAGATAAATATACTCCTCGATAGCTACCAAATGAATTTGCTGGCCTGGATAGCGTACCTGATTTGGATGGTCAATTGTATCAAGAACATCACCGGCCATGATGTGAAACACGACATCTTCAAATGACACTCCACGCTGTTTTTTCAGAATGATATTTTTGTCTGGACTCCACGTAATCTGTTTCACACTCTAAAGTATAACACAATGTGTGCCGTTTGTCATTCATTATAGCGAACATTGTAAACAACAGATTCTAGGGGATTTTCTGCCATCTGGAAGAGCGGATCATTAGGTTTTTCATACGCCCTTGGAAAAACCAAGGATTGACGTGGTCAATAGAGGCGAGTGGATTTGGTCAACCCAAAACAGTTGCCAAAAGTCCTCATAAAAAGTAACATATATGATAAATAGTGCTGGTACTAAATATTATATTTTTAATTAAACCCTATGAAACGACTAATTTCTCGACATCTGCTCAGATGGCAAACTAGCTACCCAAGGCGACCTTTGATTTTGCGCGGTGCCAGGCAAGTTGGTAAGACCTACTCCTTAATCAACCTTGGTGAAAATCATTTTGCCAATTTTCATTATTTGAATTTTGAACAGAATCCAGGTCTAGCTGAGATCTTCGAGCCCGACCTTGATCCATTGAGAATCATTAAGGAGTTGTCATGGGCTTTGCAAACATCCATCGATATCCATCAAGATCTCCTGATTATTGATGAAGTTCAGGAATGTAAAAAAGCCCTTACCAGTCTCAAGTATTTTTGCGAACAACTCCCTCAACTCGCTGTCTGTGCCGCCGGTTCCCTACTAGGAATAGGTCTGAATGATTCTTCTTTCCCTGTAGGTAAGGTTGAATTCCTGCAACTCTATCCCATGTCCTTTGAGGAGTTTTTGCTTGGCATAGGCGAAGAGTCCGATGCATATTTTCTTGAGAATTTTGATTCATCGCATCGGATTCCAGAATCATTACATTTGCGACTCTGGTCTCATTTCAAAACCTATCTAATCGTGGGGGGCTTACCGGCAGCCGTTGAGACCTATCGAAACCTTAGGGATAAACCCAGCCACGCGTTTCAACAGGTTCGTAAGCTACAGAAAGACTTGATTACATCCTATATCGCTGACATGGCCAAGCACTCAGGAAAGCTAAACAGTATGCATTTAGAGCGACTGTTCAGCAGCATTCCGTCACAATTGGCCAGGGAACAAGATGGATCGGCATCTAAATTTCGAATCAAAGGGGCCATACCAGGAATTCGATCCTACGAAAGACTTGCTGGAATCATCGATTGGCTGGAAAAGGCTGGCTTGATCATTCGTGTCAAGATTGTGAACTGTGCCAGACTGCCACTGTCCGCCTACACCAAGGAGAATTTTTTCAAGCTTTATTGCTTTGATATCGGAATTTTGGGGGCTCTAGCAGGCATCGAACCCCATACCCTGATCTCCTATCAATTTGGAAGCTATAAGGGGTATGTGGCTGAGAATTTCGTAGCACAAGAGTTTCTTAGCTCTGGAATTGAGAAGCTATACAACTGGAAAGAGCGCACCGCAGAACTGGAGTTTTTACTCGAAATAAATGGCGAAATCATCCCAGTGGAAATTAAATCCGGTTGGGTGACACAGGCAAAAAGTCTAAAGGTATACAGATCAAAATATAACCCTCCCTTAAAAATAATTATTAGTGGTAGACCACTAGAAATTGACGATCAAAATGGAATCAGACGCTACCCATTGTACCTGGCTCGAAGAGCAACAACCGGTTTCAACCATAGATAAAGAAAACAGGAAGAAAACAGGGACAGGCACCATCTCTTTCAGACTCGGTCAGATCTAGCCCCGCGAGAAATGTATCTGCGACCTGACCCCAATTACTGATGCTTTGCGCTTAAAGCTCAATGACTTGGATAGTTTTTCCGCTGTACTTGACTTCATTCCAACTATAGCGCTCTTCCCAGGTTTTCTCAAATTTGCGATCAAAAACGCAGAGGTAGCCATCTTGCTTGAGACCTAGAGTATCCATATAGCTAGCGATCTGCTCTAAGCTTTCTTCTCTGGACTTTTCTGAAGATTCTATTTTGATCTCGATGGCGAATTTTTGGTTTTTATAGATGACCCCAAGGTCCATGCGCTTTCGCCCCAGGGCGTATTCACGCTCGATGCGCCCTCCGCTATTGATAATGCGCTGTAGAAAGGCTTGCAGAAGAATATGCGGGGTGATTTCTTTGTAGAAGAAATCCTCATGTGCGTTTTCACGGTAGAACTCTACGAATCTTTGCATGAGTTTTTGCATATCTAGTTTACCTTGCTTAAAAAACTCGGGAGGTTCAATGGGCAGAAACTGTTGAGTGGGCCAACTGAGTTCGCGAGGTAAAATCTCTTGGTAAATTGGGTTTGCTATCTTTGGTGGCTTCGTATTTGATAGCAGACCAAGATCGATGCAATATTGCACATCGCTTTCCCTGGGACGTAAAAGTTGGGTCCCCAAAACAATAGGCATCACAATATCACGGACACGCTCTTCATCTAGCTTGGCATACAGCTGATCGATATGTGTATCACGGCGTAAAATCAGGGATTCTTTGGCGGCGTAGAGGTCTTTCATGGAGACTACGGATTTATCTTTGCCGATATGAAAGCAAAGCTGATCGCCCAGGGCATTGCAAAGCCAGGGTTGTCCCTGGGTGAGTCGATAGATTTCTTCAACGACTCCTTTTTCAAACCCCTGCCCATGTTCGGCGCTGTGCTGAGAATAAAGATCCTCAACTTGCTCCAAAGCAAAATCCTCGAGGCGGATGGATTCTGATTTGATATTAAAGCATGACCCACCCGTGAGCCAGGTATCCTCAGCCTTGGAATAAATACGGTAGTCCCGCAGATCACGAACCCCGTTTAAGATAATTGACTGTGGAAAAGCCTTGGGTCTTAGATCGTAACCAGCGCGCAGTTGTCGTAAAACAGCGATCAAACTATCACCCGTCAGGGAGTCGATCTCGTCAATAACGAGCAAAATGGGCTTTGTATTCGCCTGAGCCCAGGATCGTAGAAAGTTATTTAAGGATGTTTCACTCAGGTCTTTTTGGAATGGCTCCACTGACAAACGCTCATTCTCAGGCAACATGATGGATTGCCTACCTTCAATCTCGCTCAGAATTGATTTGAGACAGCGTTCTACATCGTTTCGAGTCGTTTGAGCCCCTTCCACATTGATATAAAGAGCCGTGTAGACCCCCTCTTCATTCAGACGATGGCAAAAATCAATGAGAAGCGTGGATTTCCCTGTTTGCCGTGGAGCATGATGCACAAAGTATTTCTCTGCTCTAACAAGTCGTATCAAAGACTCGGTGCTTAAAGGTCGCGCTACCAAATAATGGAGATCCGATTTACATGGTCCCGCAGTATTAAAGAACTTCTTCATGGGATCATTTTACCATGAAACCTTGGTTGCCCGTCCCCATATAACACACACTAAAAAGTCCACCCCAAAAAAGGAAATTAGTCGTCACGTGACAGGTAACCATCCCAAAAAAAGAGGAACAATCCCGGCCTAGGTACTGCATAAAGTCCACGAGCGAGATGGCGGCCAATGCGCATACAAAGTAAAAAACGGCAGACGCTGCAC